>JAXDFS010000019.1:0-16409 GCA_034665465.1 Solirubrobacteraceae bacterium | reverse complement strand
ACGGCGGTGGGTGAGGACCTGACGGGCCACCGACCAGATTGGTACCCGCGGTTGCGACCCGCGGACCGATGACCGCTCTACACCGACCGACCCCACCAATGCGAAAGGCCCACGTGAGCGGGCCTTTCGCGGCAAGCGGATGAAGGGACTCGAACCCTCGACCTTCTGCATGGCAAGCAGACGCTCTAGCCAACTGAGCTACATCCGCGAAGGGTCGCGGATTATAGCCGCGGCCCGCAGGACGGCACGACGGCCCCCTGCAGTGGGATCTTCGTCGGACTGGATCTGCGTCTTCGTGCACCGCCACCTGCAAGATGCACGGCGCCGGCCGGGTGCACCTCCGCACGCATACGTCCGGTTAAAGCACGAGATCCGGAGGCTAGCCCCGATGTCATCGCGCCGCTGCTCTGCGACCTTGCAGCGCAGGACGGTCGTAAGCGGGCCCAAGGCTACGAAGGGCGAGAGGGTGCAATGCCGCCGATTGCTGCGGATGAAGAGCTGTGCCGGGCAGGATCGAGTGCGCTGATCGCGACGCTCGCCGACGACGACCTCGCGGCGCGCCGGATCGAGGGCGCCCTGGTCGCCGACGGGCTCAGCGTCTCCCGGCGCTGGAGCAGCGGCGCGAGAAGCTCCGGCGGCGAGCCCGAGCCGGACGTCCTCGTCGTCGTCTGCGGGCGCGGGGTGACCGAGCGCGACCAGCTGATGCGCCGTCTGCGCCGCGACCTGCCGCAGGTCCACATGGTCGCGATCATCCCGGAGGACTCGCGCCGTGGGATCCGCCGTGCGGTCGAGGCCGGCGCCGACGGCGTCGTCTTCGACTCCGACCTCGAGACCGCGCTGTCGCCGACGGTGCGCGTGATCCTCGCCGGCCAGATCTCGGTTCCCTCGGCCTCGCGCCGCGACATCGACCGCCCGACGCTCTCCAGCCGCGAGAAGCAGGTCATCGGCATGGTCGTCACCGGCAAGAGCAACAAGGCGATCGCCGCCGAGCTGTTCCTCGCCGAGAGCACCGTCAAGTGCCACCTCTCCTCAGCCTTCGCGAAGCTTGGCGTGCGCTCGCGCAACGAAGCCGCCGACCTCGTTCTTCACTCCGGCGCCGAGCTGGGCTTCTCGATGCGCCATACGCCGGTCGGATACGCAACCACGGAAGGAAGCGATCACATGAACACCATGCACAACACCCCGGGCTCCGCAGGTGAGCGGGCATGAACCGCCTGCTCATCGTCGCCGACCACTCCCTGGTCGCCCACTCCATCCGCCTCGCGCTCAAGCAGACCGCCGGCTTTCAGGTCGTCGGCGTCATCGACGGCCGCATGATCGCGCGCGACGCGCTCATGGACCTGCGGCCCGACGTCGTCCTCGTCGACGACATGCACGACCCGCGCGCCGCCGCCGCCGAGCCGCTGCGTCCGGACAACGCGTTCGCCCGCCTGCGCGAGGCCGCCGACCACGCGCCCGGCGCCCAGCGCCTGCTGCTGACGCTGCGCATGGACGAGGAACACCTGGGCGACGCCTTCGAGGCCGGCGCCCACGCCGTGCTGTCGAAGGGGATGCACCCCGTCAGCCTCGGGACGATGCTGCGCGAGGTCGTGCGTGGCACCGTGGTGCACCGCTTCGAGCGCCGCGCCCCGGTTGCCGCGGTCGACTGCCCGCTCACGCTGCGCGAGCGGGAGATCCTCGGCCTCGTCGCGGAGGGGCACACCAACGGCCAGATCGCGCGCCGCCTGTGGGTCACCGAGCAGACGGTGAAGTTCCACCTCTCCAACACGTATCGCAAGCTCGGCGTGGCCAACCGCACCGAGGCGAGCCACTACGCGCACCTCAACAACCTCATGCCGGTCCCGCAGGCCGTCGCCTGCTGACCTGCTGACAGTGTGAACGGACGCGGCGGGGTCCGTCCGTAGACCCCTTCGCGCTCCCTCATGCCCGCGCCGTTGGGGGCGACGACTGTTGGGCATCGCCGGGGCTTCACTCGGTGACGCCCCGGCCACAGATGCTCAGGCAGCCGTCATTCATCGGTACTAAACCATCGGGTAGGTCCGGGGCGATTCGCGACGTTTCTACGCCGGGCGCCGGGCGCCGGCGGCCCGCTACGACGCAGGCGCCCGATCCGTCGCGGCCTCGAGCTCGGCGAGCACTTCCGCGGTGTGCTCGCCGAGGTTCGGCGAGCGGACCGCGGGCAGGCGCCCGCTGGCGCTGAACTGCAGCGGCGAGGCGGGGGTGAGGTAGGTCCCGACGGGGTGCTCGACCATCGAGAACATCGGGTTCTCGGTCGAGCAGCGCGGGTCCTCCTCCAAGAGCTGCTTGAACGTCTGGTAGGGCCCCCAGGAGACGCCGGTGCCGGCGAAGGTGTCGCGGATCTCGGTCAGCGTGCGCTCGGCGAACCAGGGCGTCAGCAGCTCGCGGATGAGGTCGCGGCCCTTGTAGCGCCCCGCCTCCCCGCGGAAGTCGTGGCCGGTGGCGCCGGCCACGGTGTCGAAGAGCTCCTCGGTTCCGGTCGCCTCCTTCAGCGCCTTCCACTGACGCCCGGTGAGCGCGACGACCATGACCCGCCGGCCGTCCTTCGTCGGGAAGTCGCCGCCGAACGCGCCGTAGAGGTAGTTGCCGTCGCGCGGCTGCTCGCGGCCCTCGAGCTGCACCTCGGCGATGCGGCCGAGGTGGCCGACGGTGGCGAAGGCGACGTCCGAGAGGGCGATCTCGACGAGCTGTCCCTCGCCGGTGGCGTCACGGTGGCGCAGCGCGGCGAGCAGCCCGACGACCGCCAGGCCGCCCATGATCGAGTCCCAGGCCGGCATGAGGCTGTTCGTCGGCACCGCCGAGTCGCGCGGGCCCATCGCCTCGGGGAAGCCGGCCGACGGGTTGACGGTGTAGTCGACCTCCGAGGAGCCGTCGTGGTTGCCGGTCATGACGACCATGATCAGGTCCTCGCGGCGCTCCTTGAGCTTCTCGTAGCTCATCCACCCGCGGGCCGGGAAGTTCGTCATGAAGATCCCGTTGCCCGGGCCGGGCATCGTGATGAGCTGCGAGAGCTGCTCGCGGCCCTCCTCGGAGCGCAGGTCGATCTCGATCGAGCGCTTGCCCTTCTGCAGCCCCGACCAGAAGAGGCTGTCGCCGCCGGATGACAGCGGCCAGCGCTTCCAGTCCAGCCCGCCGCCGGGGGCGTCGAAGCGGATGACGTCGGCGCCCAGCTGGGCGAGCGTCATGCCCGCCGTCGGCGCGGCCACGAATGCCGAGCCCTCGATCACGCGCACCCCATTGAGAATGCCCTCGCTCGTCATGCCATCGCCCCCACGAGTCGCCAGTCCAGAACCGCGTCCAGCGCGCCGTCCGCCCGCTGCGCGGAGACCTCGATGCGCAGCGTCACGAGGCCGCCGCCGCCGGGCAGCGCCTCGGTGCCCTCGAGGTGCACGGTGCTGCGCAGCACGTCGCCCTCGAAGACCGGTGCGAGGTGGTTGCAATGATGCCAGCCGATGATCGTCACGAGGTTGGGCAGCGTCTTCGTCAGCTGCGCGGCCGCGATCCCGATCGTGTGGCCGCCGTAGACGAGGCGCTTGCCCGAGTGATGCGAGCCGGGGTCGGTGTGCGCCTTGGCGATGTTCAGCGACAGGCGCGCGAGCTCGGTCGCCGCCGTGACGCTGTCGCCGCCGTCGACCACCCAGGTCGTCGGTGCGGCAAGGTCGGCGAAGTGCACCCCCGGGACCTCGGCGCGGTAGACGTCGAGGTCGATGCCGTCCAGCGTGGCGGCGAGCGCCTCGGGCGGCAGATCGGCCGGGAACTGGTCGAGGTCGTCGGCGTGCGCCTCGGACGCGTCGATGTCGCGGATCGGCAGCATCGCGCAGCGCCAGTAGTCGAGGATCGCGCGGTCCTCCTGGTCGGTGGTGACGATGTGCAGCACCGCCAGGCCGGTCGGCTTGCGGCCCTCCTTGATGCTGTTGCGCTTGAGCGCGACGATCTCCGTCGTCGTCTTGAGCGTGTCGCCGATCGCCGGCAGGCGGCGCAGCATGAGCCGGCGGTAGAAGAGGTTGCCGATGACGCGCTGGGTCGGGAGGGTCGACTGCCCGATCGAGACGTCGCACACGAGCATCGGATGCGCCAGCCGCCGGCCCGCGACCTTCTCCGACAGGGTGGCGTCGAGCGCCAGGCGCAGCCGGTCTCCGACGATCGACTGGTGCAGGGCGGCGTGTCCCTCGTTGAGGGTCATCGCGGGGAACTCGACGTAGAGGTCGCCCACCGAGAGCTCCTCCCAGTACGGCCCTCCGACCTGCACGGGCTCGCTTGCGATCGTCGGCTGTGCGCTCATTGGCGGACCTCGGTTTGTCGGTGCGCGGGCGCGCGAATCACCGGTGGGGGACGCTCCAGGGGGCGGAAGCTAGCACGATCGCGCGGACCAAAACCTCCCGCTGAAAGGTAGGTTTTGCCTATCGGCTAAGGTCAATTAGGCAGAGAACTAAGAGTGACTTCGCAGCTCGACGAGGTCCCCGGTCGCCAGTGGTTCCAGCGGATCGGCGACCGCTCGCCCGTTGACGTCCGCGCGGACGCCGTCGAGCAGCGCGATGTGCGCCGCGAGGGCCGCGCCGGCGAGCGTCGCGGCGCGCAGCGAGCGCGGGCCGCTGCCGTCGACATCGACGGTCACCAGCGGCGCGGGCTGGGCGCGCGCCGCCTCGTACTCGCCGGGCTCGTTGACGTTGCGCAGCGACAGCAGCCCAGGGTCCAGCGCGGCCAGGACGGGATCGGCAAGCAGCTTTTCGGCGCCGAGCTCGTGCACGCGGCAGCGGCGCATGAGCGCGGCGGTCCCGAGGTGCCGGTCCTCCCGCAGCAGGGCACTCAGCGGCGCGTCGACCGTCGCGCGGTATGCGGCGGCGAGCGGCTGTGCGAAGCCGTCGGCGCGGGGGAGTGCGACGTCGTCATGGGGTCCGAGCAGCTCGAGCACGCGACGCACGAACGCGGGGTGCAGGAAGGGCGCGTCGACGCCGGTGACGTACACCGCCTGCGCCCGGCCGCCGACCGCGGCGAGGCCGGCGGCGATCGCCTCCAGCGGGCCGCGGCCCTCGCGGGCGTCCTGCGCGACCTCGACGCCGGCCGCCAGCGCCGGCAGCTCCTGCCCGGCCGCGCGCACCACGACGACCGGCCCGTCGACGACGCGCGCGACGATGCCGGTCGCGTGGCGCAGCAGCGTCGAGCCGTGCCACTCCAGCGCGCCCTTCGGCGTGCCCATGCGCGTCGAGCGCCCGCCCGCCAGGACGATCGCGGCGGTGGCGCTCGTCACGCGCCGAGCGCCGCGGCGAAGGCGTCGTACGCGCGCCGGTCGAAGAGCCAGAAGCGCGCCTCCTGCACCTCGGGGTGCTCGTCGAGTGCCGCGCGGGTTGCGGCGATGGCAACCCGGGCCGCCGGCGCGAGCGGGTAGCCGTAGACGCCGGCCGAGATCGCGGGGAAGGCGACGCGCGCGCAGCCGTGCTCGGCGGCGAGCTCGATCGCCCGGCGATAGCAGGACGCCAGCAGCTCGGGCTCGCCCGTCTCGCCGCCGCGCCAGACCGGGCCGACCGCGTGGATGACGTGGCTGGCCGGCAGCCGGCCCGCGAGCGTGATCTTCACGTCGCCGGTCTCGCAGCCGCCGAGCGTCCGGCAGGCGGCGAGCAGCTCCGGGCCGGCGGCGCGGTGGATCGCGCCGTCGACGCCGCCGCCCCCCAGCAGGCCCGGGTTGGCCGCGTTGACGATCGCGTCGGCACCGGCGTCGGTCGTGATGTCACCCTCGTGCAGCGTTATCGCTCCCACGCCGCATAGTGTGCCCGCATGGACGCGGACGCGGACGCCGATCCCGAGCCTGCCGCGCCGCTGCCGCCGCACGCGCTCGCGATCCGCGCGGGCGTGCCGGACCCGGCCGACGTGCTCGCCTCCTATCGCGCGGTCGGGCGCGACTCGCGCGCGACGATCCTCGACCTGCTCGGCAGCGAGTGGTCCTTCGAGGGCCGGCGCGTGCTGGACTTCGGCTGCGGCTCGGGCAAGGTCATGCGCCACTTCCTGCGCGAGGCCGCGACCTGCGAGCTGTGGGGCTGTGACATCGACGCGCGCAGCACCGACTGGATCAACGCCGCGCTGAGCCCGCCGCTGCACGCGTTCGCAAACGGCGAGGCGCCGCCGCTCGACGTGCCCGAGGGCCGCTTCGACCTCGTCTGGTCGGTGTCGGTCTTCACGCACCTCACCGACCACTGGGCCGGCTGGATCGCGGAGCTGCACCGGGTCCTGGCACCCGGCGGCCTGGCGATCATCTCGTTCCTCGGCGGCGCGATGTACGAGGTGTGGACGGGCGAGGAGTGGGACGAGGATTGCGTCGGGATGGCCGTCCTGGACTACGAGCAGGACTGGGAGCGCGGCGGGCCGACGGTCTTTCACTCCCCGTGGTGGCTGCGCGAGCACTGGGGCCGCGCGTTCGAGATCGTGCAGCTGCGCGAGGGCATCGCGCCGCGCGAGCACGGGCTCGTGCTCCTGCGCCGCCGGCCCGGCCCGCCGGTCAGCGCAGCCGCGCTCGAGCGCATCGACCCGGCCGCCGAGCCGCGCGAGGTCGACGCGCTGCGCCACCAGGTGCGCATGCTCCAGCGCGAGTCACGTCACCTGCGCGCCCAGCGCGACGCGCTGTCGCTGGCTGCCGCACGGCGACTGGACCGCCGCGTCGCCGGGCGCGTGCGCCGGCTGCGCGGCGGGCGTTAGGCGCGGCCGCCGTCGCCTCTGCGCAGCCTGATCACCTGGCTGATGATGACGAGCACCATTGCGACGACCACAAGCCAGTTCTGAACAAGCAGGGCGAGCACGCCGATCACGGCTGCGATGGGGATCAGGATCCGCGGGGCCACGCGCAACATCACGCTGACCGTACCGCTTGCAGCCGCGACCCGACGGACAGGCGTCAGTCGTGCTCGTGCTCGTGAACCTCCTCGAGCCCCGCCTGGTGGACGTGCGGGTGCTCGTGCCTGTCGCCGTCGTGCTCGTGGTCGTGCGCGTGCTCGACGTGCTCGTGGTCGTGCTCGGTGTGGGCGTGGGCGTGGGCCTCGCCGTCGTGCTCGTGCTCGTGGGCGTGCGGTGCGTCGTGCGTGTGCTCGTCGGTCATGGTGCTCCTTCGCTGATCGTCGTCGTGTCGTTTGCGGTCGGGTGCGGCGCGTCGGTCGCGCCTGTGCGCAGGTGCTCGACGTGGCGCAGCGCCTCGTCGAGCAGGCTCGCGACGTGCGAGTCGTGCAGGCCGTAGGTCACATGGCGCTTGCTGCGGCTGCCCACGACGAGGCCGAGGTCGCGCAGGACCCGCAGCTGGTGTGAGACGGCCGGCTGCTCCATCTCCACGGCGAGCGCGAGCTCGCCGACGGTGCACGGGCTCTCGCGCAGGCGCGCGAGGATCCGCACGCGGCTCGGGGTCGCGAGCGCGCTCATGGCACGCGCGACGTGGCGCGCGTCGTCGGCGCTGACGGGGGTGTCGGAGCCGACTCCGTGTACGAATCCCACGCCCGACATGCTCACATGCACATATGCGCATGTCAAGCCGGGGCTGCTGCTAATCGAGATATGGTTGCAACACCGGCGGGGTCGGGTTAGGGTGGCTGTGAACGGGCATCCGAGGGGGAGGCACGATGAGCGCACCAGCACGTCCGGTCGCCGGCGTTTCGCGCCTGCAGCGCGTCAAGGGCTCGCTGTCGCCCGAGGAGTGGCGCCGCGCCGGGGTGCTCGCGTTCTTCATCGTCGGGCTGCACGTGGTCGGCTTCGGGCTGCTGTTCGGGGCGGTCGTGCCGGCGCATCTCAGCCTCGGCACCAGCGGCGCGTTCGGGATCGGCGTCGGCATCACCGCCTACACGCTCGGCATGCGTCACGCCTTCGACGCCGATCACATCGGCGCGATCGACAACACGACGCGCAAGCTCATGACCGACGGCCAGCGGCCGCTGAGCGTCGGGTTCTTCTTCTCGCTGGGGCATTCCACGATCGTCTTCGTACTCGCCGCGCTCTTCGCCGTCGGCGTCAAGGGCCTCAGCGGCGCGGTCTCCGACGACAGCTCGACGCTGCACAAGGCGACCGGAGTGGTGGGACCGACGGTGTCCGGCGTCTTCCTCGTCGTGATCGGGGTCATCAACCTCTTCGTGCTGATCGGCATCCTGCAGGTCTTCCGTCGCATGCGCCACGGCGTGTACGACGAGGCACAGCTCGAGGAGCACCTCAACAACCGCGGCTTCATGAACCGCTTCCTGGGGCGCGCCACCCGCGCCGTCAAGCAGCCCTGGCAGATGTATCCGCTCGGGCTGCTCTTCGGCTTGGGATTCGACACCGCCACCGAGATCGCGCTGCTGGCAACCGCAGGCAGCGCCGCTGCCGGAGGCATGCCCCTCTACGCGATCCTCTGCCTCCCGGTCCTGTTCGCGGCGGGCATGTGCCTGCTGGACACGATCGACGGCGCGTTCATGAACTTCGCCTACGGCTGGGCGTTCTCGCGGCCGGTGCGCAAGGTCTTCTACAACATCACGATCACGGCCCTCTCCGTCGCCGTCGCGCTGATCATCGGCCTGATCGAGCTGCTCTCCGTGTTCGCCGACAAGCTCAATCTGACCGGCGGGCTGTGGGACTGGGTCTCCAATCTCGACCTCAACTACGTCGGCTACGCGATCGTCGGCCTGTTCGTCATCACGTGGGTCATCGCCCTCGCGGTCTGGCACTTCGGCGACATCGAAGCCAAGTGGACGGCGAAGCTGCAACCGACCGATGTCGCGTAGCGGCTGAGAGGCTGCCGATGACGGCTGCCGCACCGAGCCCCAGATGACCCTCGCCCCGCGCCGCAACAGGTTGTCGTTCAGCGACATCGACGATGTCGCAACCGCGATCCGCGTCGGCGGCGGCCGGCTGAGCTCATCGCGCCGGATCGTGCTGGCGGCGCTGTTCGCCGCCGACGGCCCCGTCTCGGCCGAGTTCATCGCCGCCGGTCTTGGCGGACAGCTGACGTCCTCGGACGTCAGCTCGGTGTATCGCAACCTCGAGCACCTCGAGGAGCTCGGCGTGGTGCGACACGTCCACGTCGGCCACGGCCCCGGCCTCTACGCCCTCGAGAACGACACCGAACGCGAGTACCTCGTCTGCGAGCGCTGTGACCGCGTCGACAGCGTGGCCGCCGCGCGCCTTGACCCGATCCGCGCCGCGATCCAGGAGACCTTTGGCTACGAGGCGCGCTTCAGCCACTTCCCGATCGTCGGCCTCTGTGCCGGCTGCGCCGCGGACGATGCGGCCGCGGGAGAGCAGCCCGGCAGCGTACACCCCGCCCAGGCCGGCGACCACGAGCACCGCCACAGCCATCGACACGACCACGGCGGCGTCGCCCACGACCATCCTCGCACCGAGCATGCTCACGACCACGTCGAGCACGTCCACGAGCACAATCACGGCGACCGCGTGCACGCGCACGGCCACGTCCACCAGGAACACCTCGAGGACGACCACCGACACACGCATTGACGAGCGCGATGGGGTGGGCTGACCGGCCCAGATCCCCCGTCAAGGCGCCGTCCGGACTCGAACCGGAGTAAACGGCTTTGCAGGCCGCTGCGTAGCCACTCCGCCACGGCGCCGAGTGCGGGCCAAGGGTAGCGAGACGGACCCTCGCGCTCAGGCGTCGCCGCCCTCCTCGGCCAGGCGCGTGGCCTCGCGCGCCAGCAGGCCGAGGCGGGCCTCGCGCACGAGCGGCACCTCGCGCCGGCGCTTGCGCACGGTTGCGAGGTCGATCTGCGTGTGGACGACGGCCTCCTCGTCGTCGGGCAGCGCGCAGACGATCTTGCCCCAGGGGTCGACGATGTGCGACCCGCCCCAGAAGCGCAGGTGCTCGCCCTCGTCGCCGACCCGATTGACGAAGACCACGTAGCACTGGAACATCCGCGCGTAGAACACCGTGATGTCGCGCCAGTAGGTGCGCGAGTCGTACTGCTCGGGGAAGCGGCTCTGGGCGGAGTTCGTCGGGACGAACAGCACCCGCGCGCCGTCCTGCACGGCGAGGAACACCAGGTGCGGCTGCCAGGCGTCGTTGCAGATCAGCGTCGCGACGCGGCCCTGGCGCGTGTCGAAGGCACGCATGGTCTGGCCGGGGGAGAAGTGCTTTCGCTCCTCGAAGATGTCGTAGGTCGGCAGGTAGAGCTTGCGGTGCGTGTGCACGACCGACTCGGCGTCGTAGTAGGTGGCCGCGTTGTAGTTGTGGACGCCCAGGCCGTCCTCGTAGAACCCCATCAGCACGTCGGTCTCCGGGGCGATCCGGCTGAGCCGCGTCAGGCGCTGGTCGTCGGCGGACATCGAGAGGTCGTCATCGACGCGGCCGAGCGCGTAGCCGGTGAGAAAGAGCTCCGGGAAGACGACGACATCGCTGCCCCTGCGCCCGGCCTCGGTGATGATCTCGGCGGCCCGCTCGAGGTTGGAGTCGACGTCGCCCAGCTGGCTTGACGCCTGTGCGAGCGTGATTCGCATCACGGCTGAAAGCGGACGGCGGGCACGTCCGCGAGCCTAGTCGACAGGCCACGAAGCCCGGCCCGCGATTGCTATCCTCGCCGCTCCCAGGGCGATTAGCTCAGCTGGGAGAGCGCCGCCTCGACAAGGCGGAGGTCACTGGTTCGAGCCCAGTATCGCCCATGAAAGAACCCGCGTATGGGCCCGAGCTTCGACCGAGCAAAGCGGACCCCGGTCGCGGCCGTCGAATCCGCTGGCATCAACGAGCGCGCCGACCGGACGCAGCGGCGACTTGGCGACGTGCTGCTCGCGATCCGGCTGGCCTTCGACTACAGGCCGACTCGAGGCGCGGTTTTCGCGTTCTGGGGCGCACACGCGTGACTCGCGTGTGAAACCAGCGCGTGGGCCGACCGCCGGGATGTAGGCTCGCGCCGATTGCTGGGCCAAGCCACCGCGCGGAGCGCGGGAAAGGTAGTGACAAATGGCATTCGGGTTCTACATCACCGGCACGGGGTTCACGCAGGAGGCGTACGACACGACGCTCGCCCAGCTCGAAGACGCGGGTGTCGGCTCCCCCGACGGTCGCATCTCCCACGTCGCTCTCGAGACGGACGGCGCGATCCAGGTGTTCGACGTCTGGGAATCACCCGAGGCGTTCGAGGCGTTCGGCGCGACGCTCATCCCGATCCTGACGGCGGCGGGCATCGAGTTGAATGAGCCCATGGTGGCCCGGGTCCACAACGAGATCACTGCCTGAGACGCTCCTGAGCGGGTGGGGCGTCCCGGGCGGGGCGTCCTCCCGTTACGGGACCGCCCCGTAGCGTTTCCAGCGGCTGACGAGTCGTCGACGACCTCCAGTCCCCTCCCCGCGTGGCCGGTCTGCTGTGTTTCTCTGACGATGGCGCGCACGATGAACCCGATGACGAGAAGGATGACCAGGATGACGAGCAGTTCCATTGGTCCGAAGTTGAATGGCATGGTGTCCGCGAGCTCCTTGTGATCTGAGGACGATCGCGCTCGGAGGCGATCGGGGAGACGAGTCGTCGGGTCAGCCTGTCCGGGTGGACGTCTGCACGATCCGGGTTGGGTGCTCGGCCGTGATCGTCTCGATCGGTCCGA
Source organism: Solirubrobacteraceae bacterium (assembly GCA_034665465.1). GTDB lineage: Bacteria > Actinomycetota > Thermoleophilia > Solirubrobacterales > Solirubrobacteraceae > CADCVQ01. Next base: position 4,838 of record JAXDFS010000019.1, on the reverse strand, counting down.
AGCGTTCTCAAGCTCCTCTCCCGGGTCGGGTCGTCATGGGATGTCTGCCTGCGGCGGGCCGGCGGCGCGCGCGTGGTCGGGTGGCAGGATCGCGTTGACGGCGAGTCGGAGGTAGGCATCGAGTTCCGGTCCGGCGGGCGTGTTGTCGGGATCGGCGAGGCGCAGGTCGCCGATGCCGAGGTACAGCGCGAAGGCCAGCTGCGCGTAGCGGTGGGCCTGATCTGGTGGTACGCCGAGGTCGGTGTAGAGCTCGCGCAGGAATGCGAGTTGCGTGCGGGTGACGCGGTCCAGGGCCGCGCGGACGAGGGGGTCGGAGGCGGCGGCGAGCATGGCGGCGTAGGCGTTGCCGCGCGCGGCACCGGCGTATGCGCTCGTCGCCAGTTCCGTCAGTCGCTCGCGTGGGCCGGTGATCGCCTGGATGCGGTCGATCATCTCGCTGGTCGCGCGCTGCTCCCAGCGCTCGAGGGTCGCGGCGATCAGGGCGGCACGGTCTGTGAAGTGCCAGTAGAAGCTGCCCTTCGTGGTGCCCAGGACGCGCGCGAGCGGCTCGACCGCGATGGCCTTGAGGCCGTCGCGGGCGAGGGCGTCAAGCGCGGCCTCGGTCCAGTCGATCTTCGTCAACGCCACAAACCATACGCTACCGTATGGGGGCGAAGATGACGGTTCGGATGCACCGTCGCGATCCTCGCCGTGCTGAGTTCAACTGCGGTAGGGCTCTTCGCCACGATCGGCGGCATGGTCCTTGGCCTGCTCTGGGCCGCGCGAGCGATGTTCATGAAGCGTCCCGCTCAACGGTGAGGACGGCCACGACGTCGCGACGCGAGACGCGCCCGTCACTGGCACTCACGAGCCGTATTCGAAGCGGATGAAGCGCGACTGCGTGGAGTTCTCGCAGTGGGCGAGGAAGAGCTCCTTGCCCGCCTGTCCGATCAGGCAGGTGTAGCCACGGATCGTGCAGCCGCCGGTCTTGGGGCCGCATGACCTGGTGGCCGGCGCGATCCGCGAGACCGCGCGTGCCACTGAGCAAGTCGCGCCCTGCGCCGTGATCGCGTAGGCACCGCCGCGCGCGATGTCGCCGCAGTCCCGGATCGGCGTTCGCGCCTGGGCGGTTGCGGTCGTCGTCAGCAGGGCGGCGACGACGGCCCCGAGCAGGAGGGCCGGGCGGGTCGGGCTGCTGGGCGTCTTCATGGGGTGTCTCCGTGTAGAGCTGAGGGGCCGAGAGCCTCGAGGACTGCCTCAGTCCAGTCGGTCTTCGTCAACGGCACGAACCATACGCTACCGTACGGGTCAGGAAATGCCCACCCACCGCGTCTGCCGCCGGCGTGATGACCGCGCCCGAGGTGTGGCGGTTCTAACCCTCGGGGGGCCGTCGTCTCGGCCCGAGCGGCGCAGGATCAAGGACGAAGTCACACCACCCAAGGAGCTCTCATGCGCACATCATCGAAGTGCATAATCGCGCTCGTCGCGACCGCAGCTCTCGCCATGGCCGCTACCGCAGTCGCAGCCGTCGACGGCCCGACGCAGGTCACCGTCGAACCCGCGGCAGCGCTCACAGCCGGCGACAGATCCCCGTTCGACGTCCCCGGGGTGAAGGCGATTCGCCGCGGCAAGGTGATCCCGTCGGGCTACGTGCTGCCCGGCCAGAAGGTCACGATCAAGCGCGGGAAGCTCGCCGCCGGCGCGTCGCTGTTCTTCAAGTGCCCCGGCGGCAAGCGCCTGAAGTCGTTCGCCACGACAGGCGCAGCAGGCTTCGGCGCCCGCCAGCCGTACGTCAACCACCGTCAGGCGTTCATCGAGAGCTTCCGCAACATAGATGCGATCGGCGTCGTGTACGCCGTATGCCGCTGACCTCCGATCCGCCCAGCGCAGACTGACGCTGCCGGCCGGCCTGGGAGTCCCAGGCCGGCGGGCGTCGTCCCCGCACCATCGGGACCCCGGCGGATCGAGGAGAGCTGATCAGGTCGACCATGCCGGGCGCCAGCGCGGGGGTGGGCAGACCAGACCCCGGGGTGGCTGTTGGAAAGCAGGTGCGGTCGAGAGGCTGCATGCATGCCAACAACGACCACACAGCGCACGTCCCGCCGGGCAGTCCTCACGGCCGCCCTCGCGGTCACAGTCGCACTCGCAGCACCCGCCGGCGCGCTTGCCGCCGACCCCCCGACAGTCGGCCTCCCCACGATCATCCCCGCCGGGCAGCAGTCGCCGATCGACGTCGCCGGCAACCACCTGCGCCAGCACGACGTCATCAAGACCGGGACGCAGCTGCTGCGCTGGCCCGTCGCGACGCACGGCGCCAGCCTGGCTCCGATCACCCTGACGTGCCCGGACGGCACGGTCATCAGCGGTTTCGGGGCGCAGGAGGGCAGTCAGGTGTACGGGGGCCCGGTTCCCGGCGCTCACATGTACGAGCGCACGCTCGACGTGAACGTTCGCCCCGGGCCAAACGCCGATCCCAACGCCGCGCACGGCCACATCTATGCGCTGTGCCGCGACATGGCGGTCGCGCCGCTGACTCCGGCGCTCGGCATCTCGGAGAAGCGGGCCCGCAGGGCCGGCGAGCGGATCCCGCTTGACGTGACCGGCAACGTCCTGCGCCGCGGCGCCAAGATCCGCAGCGGCGCGCAGCTCATCCTCCTGCCGGCCATGCTGTTTGAGCGCAAGGCCGCGACCATGACGGTCAGCTGCCCGCGTGGCCCGGGCATCCGCGGGATCGGGATGCGGACGGGCGGCACGCTCGCCGCGAGGCTCGCCCGCCACAGCAACTACGGACGTCGCAACCTGAAGGTTCGCTTCAGCCCGGCCGGGGCCTCGCGCTTGAACGCGAGCACCGGCGAGATCTACGTCCTCTGCTCCAACCGCTGAACGATTCGCTGACCCCTCCCAGAACCAACCGGCGGCCTGGCCGGAGAATTCTCCGGCCGGGCCGCTGCGCTGGGGTGTGGCCTCCGAGTTCGACCGCACCCGGACTCGGCGACGGGCTGCGGTCACCCTCGTCCCGTGAGCTGAGTTTCGTGAGCTTCGTCACGGGTCCCGGTTGCCGGCGACCGTCATGCTGTTTCGTCGTGACGATGGATGTCGAGGCTCTGCGCTGCGCCGCTCGCGCCCGCGTGGCCTGCCGCCCGCGTGGCCCCCGGATGGCGTCGGTCACGGACGCCGCCGGACCGGTGTCGTCGCGCCACTATCGGCCGGTCGACGAGCCGCGTCCGCTGCTGGTCTTCCTGCATGGTGGGATGTGGCTGTGGGGTGACCTGGACACCCATGACCGTCTGTGCCGGCGGATCGCTGCCGCGGCGGGTGTCGAGGTGCTCGCTGTCGACTATCGCCGCGCGCCCGAGCACCCCTGGCCGGCCGCGGTCGACGACGCCGTCGCAGTCGTCCGTCACGCTGCAGCGCATCTCGCCGCCAGCGTCGCGATCGGTGGTGACAGCGCCGGGGGGTGCTTGGCGGCGCTGACCTGTCTGGCGCTGCGCGACGCCGGGGACCCTGACGTGCTCGCCGCTCAGATCCTGGTGTGCCCGAACACCGACCTGACGGGCGCGCATCGCAGCATGGCTGAGAAGGCCACGGGCTTTGGCCTGGAGGCCGCCGACGTGCGCTGGGCCGCAGCGCAATGGGTGCCCGACGTCGCGCGCCATCGCGACGGTGACGTCAGCCCGCTGCACGCGGGCGACCTGTCAGGGCTCCCGGCCGCCGTCGTCGTGACCGCCGAGCACGACCCGCTGCGTGATGAGGGCGACGCGTACGCCGCGCGCCTCGCGGCCGCTGGCGTGCTCGTGACGCAGCGCTGCGAGCCCGGCCTACCCCATGGATTTGTTCAGGGCATCGCGCCGCAGGCGACGGCGGCCTTCGAGCGGCTGATCGCCGATCTGCGCGCCTGTCTGATCGGTGCGCACCGTCCGGAGGACGGCTCCGTTCAGTCCAGCTGCTCGTAGGCGGGCAGCGTCAGGAACTCGACGAACTCGTCGCCGAGCGCGACCTGCTCGAAGAGCCCGCGCGCCTCGTCGGCGCGTCCGTGCTCGCGAAACCACTGCGAGCCGACCTCGCGCTCGATGCGCTGCAGCTCCTCGTCCTCGATGCGCTGGACGAGCTCGCGCGTGATCGGGCGGCCGTCCTGCAGCTGCGACCCGTGGCGCAGCCACTGCCACACCTGCGAGCGCGAGATCTCCGCGGTCGCGGCATCCTCCATGAGACCGTAGATCCCCGCCGCCCCGTTGCCGCGCAGCCATGAGGAGATGTACTGGATGGCGACGTTGACGTCGTTGCGCAGGCCGGTCTCGGTGATCGCGCCCCCCGCCTCGAACGCGCTGCCCGCGTCGAGCAGGTCGGCGGCGGAGACGGCGACGTCGTCGCGCTGGCGGTCGACCTGGTTGGGCCGCTCACCCAGGACGGCGTCGAACTCGGCCATCGCGGGCGCGACGAAGGCGGGGTGGGCCACCCAGGAGCCGTCGAAGCCGTCGCCCGCCTCGCGGCGCTTGTCCGCGCTGACCTTCGCGTGCGCCTGCTCGTCCTGCTCGGGGTCGTTGCGGCTGGGCAGGAAGGCCGCCATGCCGCCCATCGCGTGCGCGCCACGGCGATGGCAGGTCTTGACCAGCAGCTCGGTGTAGGCGCGCATGTGCGGCACCGTCATCGTCACGTCGTTGCGATCGGGGAGCACGAACTCCGGTCGCTCGCGGAAGGTCTTGATCGTCGAGAAGATGTAGTCCCAGCGGCCGGCGTTCAGCGCGCACGCGTGATCGCGCAGCTCGTAGAGGATCTCGTCCATCTCGAAGGCGGCCGGGAGCGTCTCGATGAGGACCGTCGTCGCGATCGCCTCGCGAGGGATCTCGAGCGCCTCGCCG
>JAXDFS010000018.1:0-8079 GCA_034665465.1 Solirubrobacteraceae bacterium | reverse complement strand
ACCTCGGCTGCCCTCGCGCGGCCCGGCATCAGGGCCGTCTACACCGGCGAGGACATGAGCGACCTGCTCGCCCCGCTGCCGATGGCCTGGGCGCCGCCGGGCGTCGAGATCAAGAGCCCCGAGCGCTGGCCGCTGGCCCGCGGGCACGTCGCGCACTACGGCGACGCCGTCGCGCTGGTCGTGGGCGACGACAAGTACGTGGCCGCTGACGCCGTGGCCGACGTCAAGGTCGAGTACGAGTCGCTGCCGGTCGTCGTCGACGTCGAGGAGGCGCTGAAGGACGAGACGCTCGTGCACGCGTCGCTGGGCACCAACAAGACGCACGAGTGGTCGATGGGCGGCGGCGGCGACATCGAGCAGGCACTCGCGGCCTCCGACGTCGTCGTCGAGCGCCGGATCGTCAACCACCGCACCGCGGGCGCGTCGATCGAGACGCGCGGCTGCATCGCCGAGTACCGCGCCGGCCAGCTGACGGTCTGGTCCTCGACCCAGGTGCCGCACCTGCTGCGCCTCTTCTACGCCGTGCAGATGGGCATCAGCGAGGACAAGGTGCGCGTCATCGCCCCCGAGGTCGGCGGCGGCTTCGGCGGCAAGCTGCAGGTGACCGCCGAGGAGACCCTCTGCGCCTGGGCCTCGCGCAAGCTCGGCCATCCGGTGAAGTGGATCGAGACGCGCTCGGAGAACATGGCGGTCTCCCACCACGGCCGCGACCAGGTCGACTACGTCCGCATGGGCGCGACGTCGGACGGCAGGATCACCGCCTTCCACGCGAACATCATCCAGGACCTCGGCGCCTACTTCGGGCTGCTGACGCCGATGATCCCGGAGCTCGGCGCGTTCGTGATGACCGGCTGCTACAATATCCCGGTCGTCCAGACCGACATCACCGGCGTCCTCACGAACAAGTTCTTCACCGACGCCATCCGCGGCGCCGGGCGCCCCGAGATGACGCACATGCTCGAGGTCATGATCGACCAGCTCGCGGCCGAGCTGGGAATGGACCCGCTCGAGCTGCGGCGCAGGAACTTCATCCCCAAGGAGGACTTCCCCTACGAGACGCCCTACGGCATCACGTATGACTCCGGCGACTACGCCAAGGCGCTCGACCGGGCCGTGGAGATCGTCGACATGCCTTCCTTCCGCGCCGAGCAGGAGCGCCTGCGAGGACAGGGGATCCTGCGCGGCATCGGCTTCTCGACCTACACCGAGATCTGCGGCCTGGCGCCCTCGCGGGCGGTCGGCCCCAGCGGCTTCGGGCTCGGGATCGGCCTCTACGAGTCCGCGCTCGTGCGCGTGCACCCGACGGGGTCGGTGACGGTCTTCACCGGCGCATCGCCGCACGGCCAGGGCCACGAGACGGGCTTCGCCCAGATCGTCGGCGATCGCCTGGGCGTCGATCCGGCGGTCGTGGAGATCGTCCACGGCGACACGGCCACGGGCCCGATGGGGCTCGGGACCTACGGCTCGCGCTCGCTGTCGATCGGCGGCGTCGCGGCCGCCCACGCGGCCGAGAAGATCGCCGCGAAGTGCCGTGAGATCGTGGCGCACAACCTCGAGGCCGACCCCGCCGACATCGAGGTGCGCGAAGGGAAGTTCTCCCTCGTGGGCGACCCCGAGCAGGGCATGACGCTCGCCGAGGTCGCCGGCTGCGCCTACATCGACGCGACGAAGATGCCCGAGGGCATGGAGCTCGGCCTCGAGCAGACGCTCATCTACGACCCGTCGAACTTCGTCTTCCCGTTCGGCACGCACGTGTGCGTCGTCGACGTCGAGGCGGACACCGGCAAGGTCTCGGTCGTGCGCTGGGTCGCGGTCGACGACTGCGGCCCCGCGATCAACCCGATGCTCATCGACGGCCAGGTGCACGGCGGCGTGACGCACGGGATCGGCCAGGCCCTCTACGAGCAGGTCGTCTACGACGAGCACGGGCAGCTCATCACGGGCACGTTCATGGACTACGCACTGCCGACCGCCGAGGAGATCCCCAACATCGAGACCGACCGCACCGAGACGCCGTCGCCGTCGAACTCGCTCGGCGTCAAGGGCATCGGCGAGGCGGGCACGATCGCCGCGACGCCGGCGGTCGTCAACGCCGTCATCGACGCGCTGCGCCACGAGGGCATCTCCTACATCGACATGCCGCTCACGCCGCTGCGCGTGTGGCAGGCGCTGGAGGAGGCGCGCGGCCACGGCGACGGCCCGCGGGCCAGCGAGCAGGGCGTCTCGCTGCCCGAGCAGGGCGAGGGCTCGGCCGGCTCCGGACCGACCGTCCCGGAAGGAGGTGCGTCATGATCGCCGCCGAGTTCGACTACGCCGTCGCGCAGTCCGTCGACGACGCGATCCGGCTGCTCACCGAGGGCGGCGCGGACGCGAAGATCCTGGCCGGCGGCCATTCGCTGCTGCCGCTCATGAAGCTGCGCTTCACGGCGCCCTCGCTGCTCGTGGACATCGGTCGCATCGAGGGGCTGCGCGGCGTGCAGGCCGGCGACGACTCGTTCAGGATCGGGGCCATGACGCGCCACGCCGACCTGCAGGTGCGCGACGACATGGGCCTGATCGCCCACGCCGCGGGTGAGATCGCCGACCAGCAGGTGCGAAATCGCGGCACGATCGGGGGCTCGCTGGCCAACGGCGACGCGGCCGCCGACCTGCCGGCGGTGCTGCTCGCACTCGAGGGCTCGGTCATCGTCCGCGGGGCGGGCGGCGAGCGCGAGATCGCGGCCGCCGACCTGTTCCAGGGCTATCTGACGACGTCGATCGCGCCCGGTGAGGTGCTGACCGAGGTGCGGATCCCGGCCCTCGCCGGCTACGGCTTCGGCTACGAGAAGTTCAACCGCCGAGCCGAGGACTGGGCGATGGTCGGCGTCTGCGCGCTGGTGAAGGCCTCGGCCGGCGTCTGCGAGGACGTGCGCATCGGGCTGACGCACATGGCGTCCACGCCGCTGCGCGCGAGCGCCGCGGAGGACGCGCTGCGCGGCCAGCCGCTCGACGAGCAGCACATCGCCGCGGCCGCCGAGCTCGCCGCCGAGGGCACGGCTCCGCTCGCCGACCTCAACGCGACGCCCGACTACAAGCGCCACCTCGCGCGCGTGCTGACCAGGCGGGCGCTGACGACGGCGAGCGCCGCGTGATCGCAGGCGTCGTCCTGGCGGCGGGCGGCGCATCGCGATTCGGGACCGCAAAGCAGCTCGCCGAGCTCGAGGGCATCCCGCTGCTCGAGCACGCGATCCGCTCGATCGAGTCTGTGCCGGCGATCGAGCGGGTCGTGGTGGTGCTGGGCGCCCGCGCGGACGAGATCCGCGCGGGCGTCGACTTCGGCGACACCGAGGTCGTCGTCTGCGAGGACTGGGAGACCGGCCAGTCGGCGTCGCTGAAGACGGGGATCGCCGCGATCGCGGCAGACGCGCGGTCGGCGGTCATCACGCTCGGCGACATGCCGCGCGTGACGGCGCAGGTGATCGCCCGCTTCGCCGACCTTGCCGACGAGCACGGCGCGCACGCGCGGGCCCGGGCCGTCTACGACGGCGTGCCGGGCCATCCGGTCGTCCTGGGAAGCGCGTACTTCGACGCCGTCGGCGAGATCGAGGGCGACATCGGCGCGCGCGAGCTCCTGCGCAGTATCGGCGTGCACAGGATCGAGTGCTCGCACCTGTGCTCGGCCGTCGACATCGACACGCCCGCCGATCTCGACAGCCTGCGCGGCTGAACGGCCGCCAGGGCGGGCCTCAGTCGGGTTGCGATAGCTGCGACCATGCTGGGAGAGCGCGCCGACGTGCCATCCCGGTCCATAGACGATACTCATGGAGAAGCGCCAGACATTTCGCTTGAAGTCAAAGTCAACTCACGCGAGGATGGGGTCATGACCTTGGTCAGGGAGGAGCAGGCGAACGCGTCCGCGCGCGCGGCCGCAGACGATCTGCCGGCGAGCCTCGAGTCGCTGGCGCTCGCCGCCGTGCGCGTTGCGGCGCTGGCCGCCGCCGAGCACGCCGGCTCCGGCGACGGCAAGGCCGCCGACGGCGCCGCCACCGAGGCGATGCGGAGCGTGCTCGGCTCGGCGCCGGGCCTCGGCACCGTCGTGATCGGCGAGGGCGAGAAGGACAACGCCCCGATGCTCTTCAACGGCGAGGAGCTCGGCACCGGCGAGGGCCCGCGCTTCGACATCGCCGTGGATCCGGTCGAGTGCACCGACCTCTGCGCGGCCGGCCTGCCGGGCTCGCTGACGACGATCGCGATGGCCGGCGAGGGCTGCCTGTGGTCGCCCGGCCCCGGCCACTACCAGGACAAGCTCGTCGTCGGCCCGGCCGCACGCGGCGCGATCGACCTGCGCGAGTCACCCGAGTGGAACTGCGAGCAGGTCGCCGCGAAGCTCGGCAAACCCCTCAGCGAGCTGCGCGTGCTGCTGCTCGACAAGCCCCGCCACCTCGAGCTCGCCGCGCGGCTGCGCGCGATGGGCATCTGCGTGATCATGCCCAGCGCCGGCGATGTCGCGGGCGCGATGTTCGCGCTGCTTCCGGGTACGGGTATAGACATGCTGATGGGCATCGGCGGGACGCCTGAGGGCATCATGGCGGCGTGCGCCGTGAAGGTGCTCGGCGGCGGCATGCAGACGCGCCTGGCCCCCCAGCGCGACGAAGAGGCCGCCGCGGTCGCCGCGGCCGGGCTGTCGACCGACGAGATCCTCGAGGCCGAGGACCTCGTGCGCGGTCCCGCGATCTTCTCCGCCTGCGGCATCACCGGGGGCACGATGCTCGGCGCCCCGCGCTATCAGGCAGGCTGGGTCTCCACCCAGTCGCTCATCATCCGGCCGGGCTCATACCGCCGGATCGTGGAGAGCACCCCCGTCACCGATCCCAACGCAGGAGGATGACCATATGCCGCTCGTGACCATGCGTCAGCTGCTCGACGAGGCCGCCGCCGGCAACTACGGCGTCGCCGCGTTCAACGTCAACAACATGGAGCAGATCCAGGGGATCATGGAGGCCGCGCAGGAGACCCAGTCGCCGGTCATCGTGCAGGCCTCGCGGGGCGCGCGCTCCTACGCCGGCGATCGCTTCCTCTACCACCTCATGCTCGCGGCCACCGAGACCTACCCGGACATCCCGGTCGCGCTGCACCAGGACCACGGCAACTCGCCCGAGACGTGCATCAGCGCGATCGAGCTGGGCTTCACGAGCGTCATGATGGACGGCTCGCTCGGCGAGGACGCCAAGACGCCGCTGAGCTTCGAGGACAACGTCGCCGTCACCAAGAAGGTCGTCGACTACGCCCACCCGCGCGGGGTCACGGTGGAGGGCGAGCTCGGCACGCTCGGCGGCATGGAGGACGGCGTCGGCTCCGGCGAGATCTGCCTCACCGATCCCGCCCAGGCCGAGGAGTTCGTCGAGCGCACGGGCGTCGACGCCCTCGCCGTCGCGATCGGCACGAGCCACGGCGCGTACAAGTTCTCGCGCGAGCCCGACGGCGACATCCTGGCGATGGAGATCATCGAGGACATCCACCGCCGCCTGCCCGAGACCCACATCGTCATGCACGGCTCCTCGAGCGTCCCCGCGGAGGTCGTCGAGCGCGTGAAGGCTGCCGGGGGCGAGGTCGACGCCGGGTTCGGCGTGCCGATCAGCGCCATCCAGCGCGGCATCGAGCACGGCGTGCGCAAGGTCAACATCGACACCGACGGGCGCCTGGCGATCACCGCGTTCATGCGCGAGCACTACAAGGACAGCCCGGGCGACTGGGATCCGCGCGGCCCCGGCAAGGCGGCCCGCGCCGGCCAGAAGTACATCTGCCTGCAGCGGATGAAGGAGCTGGGCATGGCCGGCCACGCGCAGGACTACGAACCGATGACGCTCGAGCAGATGGCGGCCCGCTACGCCGCAGGCGTCGGCACGCCGGCATAGGGAGGCGGTTCCCGCGCCCGACATGATCGACGTCGCGTTCCTCGGAACGCAGGTGCGCGCGGCCGACACGGCCGTCGTCATCGACGTCCTGCGTGCGACCTCGACGATCACGCTCGCGCTCGCCTCAGGCTACGAGCGGGTGCTGGTCGCCGGCAGCATCGACGAGGCCAAGGCGCTGCGCGCCGACGGCCGCGTGCTGGCCGGCGAGGTGGGCTGCGCGCGCGCCCCGGGCTTCGACCTCGGCAACTCGCCGGAGGAGACGCTCGAGCCCCGCGGCACCGAGCTCGTGCTCGCCACGACCAACGGCGCTCCTGCGATCGTCGGGTCGGCCGAGCTCTGCGGCGAGGTGCTGGCGGCGTCGATGCTCAACCTCGAGGCGGTCGCGGCGCAGATCACGGGCGGCGACGTGCTGCTCGTCTGCGCGGGCACGGACGGGCGCGTGAGCATCGAGGACGTCTACCTCGCCGGGCGCCTCAGTGCGCTGCTGGAGGGCCCGCGCACCGACGCCGCGCACGTCGCCGAGGCGGTCGCGGCGGCGTACCCGACGCCGCTCGCGGCGCTGGAGGCCAGCGGCGGAGCGGTCGGGCTGCGTCGCGAGGGCCTGGAGTCCGACATCGTGTTCTGTGCCCAGGAGTCGATCGTGGGCGTGGTCCCCCGGCTGACCGGGACGAGGGAGGGCATCGCGATCCTCAAGGCGATGCCGGCGGGAGCGAGCGTCGATGACGCACATGCGGCGCTTGCGGCCAGCAAGGAAAACACATAAACGAGACTCTATGCAAAAGACTTGATCTTTTGCTTTGAATCTTAGTATGCCGCCGTTAGCCTGCGGCGAAGAGATATCCAGAGAGGATGGAATGAGCACCACTGAGACGGACGGACAGAAGAAGACGAAGAGTCGCTGGGAGTCAGGCGTCACCCCGTACGCGGAGATGGGCTACTGGGATCCGGACTACGAACCCAAGGACACCGACGTCCTGTGCGCCTTCAGGATCACGCCGCAGGAGGGCGTCGACGCCATCGAGGCTGCCGCCGCCGTCGCCGGCGAGTCCTCGACCGCCACGTGGACGGTCGTCTGGACCGATCGACTGACGTCCTACGAGCACTACCAGGCCAAGGCCTACAGCGTCGAGGAGGTCCCGGGCACCCCGGGCCAGTACATCGCGCTGATCGCGTACGACATCGACCTCTTCGAAGAGGGCTCGATCGCCAACCTGACGTCGTCGATCATCGGCAACGTCTTCGGCTTCAAGCCCCTCAAGGCACTGCGCCTCGAGGACATGCGCATCCCGGTGGCCTACGTCAAGACGTTCCCGGGCCCCCCGCACGGCATCACGATGGAGCGCGAGTACCTCGACAAGTTCGGACGCCCGCTCATCGGCGCCACGACGAAGCCGAAGCTCGGCCTCTCGGCCAAGAACTACGGCCGCGTCGTCTACGAGGCGCTGCGCGGCGGCCTGGACTTCACCAAGGACGACGAGAACATCAACTCGCAGCCCTTCATGCGCTGGCGCGACCGCTACATCCACGCGATGGAGGCAGTCCAGCGCGCGCAGGCCGCGACCGGTGAGGTCAAGGGCCACTACCTCAACGTCACCGCCGCCACGATGGAGGAGATGTACGAGCGCGCCGAGTTCGCCAAGGAGGTCGGCTCGATCATCATCATGCAGGACCTCACCGTCGGCTACACGGCGATGAGCTCGATGTCGAAGTGGTGCCGTGCGAACGGCATGATCCTGCACCTGCATCGCGCCGGCCACGGCACGTACACGCGCCAGAAGACGCACGGCGTGTCGTTCCGCGTCATCGCGAAGTGGTGTCGCCTGCTGGGCGTCGACCACATCCATGCGGGCACCGTCGTCGGCAAGCTCGAAGGCGACCCGGCGATGATCATGGGCTACTACAAGACCCTGCGCGACAACTACGTCCCCAAGGACCTGTCGCAGGGGCTCTACTTCGACCAGGACTGGGCCTCGATGCCGGGCGTCATGCCGGTCGCATCGGGCGGCATCCACGCCGGCCAGATGCACCAGCTGCTGCACTACCTCGGCGAGGACAGCATCCTGCAGTTCGGCGGCGGCACGATCGGCCACCCGATGGGCATCGCGGCGGGCGCCAGCGCCAACCGCACCGCCGTCGAGGCGATCATCCAGGCCCGCAACGAGGGTCGCGACTACTACACCGAGGG
>JAXDFS010000017.1:0-4113 GCA_034665465.1 Solirubrobacteraceae bacterium | reverse complement strand
CGCGGGAGGTGGAGTGACCCCGGATCCGCAGGCTCGGGCCGCGGAGCTGCGCGAGCAGCTGCACCACCACGGCCATCGCTACTACGTCCTCGACGACCCCGAGATCGGCGACGACGACTACGACGCGTTGCTCGACGAGCTGCGCGCGATCGAGGCCGAGCACCCCGAGCTCGTGACCCCGGATTCGCCGACGCAGCGGGTCGGCGGCGCGCCCGTCTCGGGGCTGCCGAAGGTCGAGCACGAGATCCCGATGCTGTCGCTCGCCAACGCGCGCTCGGAGGAGGAGCTGCGCGCCTGGGTCGCGCGGATGCGCGCGCACCTCGCGCGCGAGGGCATCGACGAGCCGGAGTTCGAGTTCGTCTGCGAGCCGAAGATCGACGGGCTGGCGATCTCGCTGCGCTACGAGGACGGCCTGCTCGTGCGCGGGGCGACGCGCGGCAACGGCGAAATCGGCGAGGACGTCACGCACAACCTGCGCACGATCCCGACGATCCCGCTGAAGGTGTCCGGCGCCCCGCCGGTGCTCGAGGTGCGCGGCGAGATCTACATGTCGCTGAAGGACTTCGCGGGCCTCAACGAGCGCCGCGCCGAGGCCGGGCTGTCGACGTTCATGAACCCCCGCAACGCGGCCGCGGGGACGATCCGCCAGCTCGACCCGCGGCTGGCTCGCGAGCGCCCGCTGTCGATGTGGTCCTACGGCATCGGTCGCCTGGAGGGCCTTCGCCTGGACAGTCACTGGGAGGCGCTGGAGTGGCTGCGCGCACACGGCTTCCGCGTCAACGCGGACGTGCGCCTGCTCGGCAGCGAGGACGAGGTCGTCGCCCAGTGCCTGGCCTGGCAGGAGCGCCGCGGCGGGCTGGACTTCGAGATCGACGGCGTCGTGGTGAAGGTGTCAGACCTCGAGCTGCAGCGCCGCCTGGGGGTCGTGGGGCGCGATCCGCGCTGGGCGATCGCGTGGAAGTTCCCGCCGACGACCAAGGTCACGACGCTGCGCGACATCATGTGGAACGTCGGCAAGTTCGGCGACCTGCACCCGTTCGCGATGCTCGAGCCCGTCCACGTCGGCGGCGTCACGGTCAAGCTCGCGACGCTGCACAACGAGGAGGACCTGGCCCGCAAGGACCTGCGCGTCGGCGACGAGGTCATCGTCCTGCGCGCCGGCGACGTCATCCCGCAGGTCGTCTCGCCCGCCCCGCACGCCGTCGAGCGTCCCGACCGATCGCCGCCCCCGCACCCGCCCGAGCGTTGCCCCGTCTGCGACACGCCGACCGTCAAGCCCGAGGAGGGCGTCTTCACGAAGTGCCCCAACACGCTGTGCCCGGGGCGCCAGTGGCAGCTGCTCAAGCACTTCGTCTCGCGCGGGGCGATGGACATCGACGGCCTCGGGGAGAAGCAGGTCGGCCAGCTGCAGCAGGCCGGGCTCGTCACCACGGCGGCGGACTTCTACCGGCTGGCGCCCGAGCAGCTGCTCGAGCTCGAGGGCTATGGCGAGATCTCGGCGAACCGGACCGTCGAGAACATCGCCGCCTCGAGGGAGCGCCCGTTCGGGCGCCTGCTGTTCGGCATCGGCCTCGAGGAGGTCGGCTTCGTCACCGGGCGCAACCTCGCGCAGCGCTTTCGCACGATGGAGGCGCTGCTGGGCGCGAGCGCGGAGGAGATCGAGCAGACTCCGGGCGTCGGGCCGAAGATGGCGCAGCGGATCGCCGAGCAGCTCGCCGAGCCCGCGACGCGCGAGCTCATCGAGGACCTGCGGTCGGTCGGCGTGAGCATGCAGCTCGAGGGCCCGCCGCCGGGGGAGGGGCCGCTGGCGGGCAAGACGTTCGTGCTCACCGGCACGCTGCCCGACCTTACCCGCGAGCAGGCGACCGAGCGCATCGAGGGCGCCGGCGGCAAGGTCACCTCGGGCGTCTCCAAGAAGACCGACTACGTCGTCGCGGGCGCCTCGCCGGGCTCCAAGCTCGAGAAGGCCGAGCGCCTCGGCGTGGCGGTGCTCGACGAGGCCGGGCTGCTCGAGCTGCTGCCGTCCTGACGGCGCTCAGGGCCCGGGTGCGGCCCCGCCCGCGGCGGGCGGGGGATCCTCGTGCAGCGGCGCGGGCGCGGGGAGCGGGGCGGGCAGGCCGTCCAGCCGCGCGATCGCCGCGGCCATGCGGTCCTCGCGCGCCTTCGCCCTGAACGTGTTCGCGCGGTTTGACTGGAGCGCGAAGACGACGTCGCGCCCGCCGGCCGTGTGGCAGTAGCCGGCCAGCGCGCTGACGAGGCGCAGCGTGCCGGTCTTGACCTGGCAGTTGCCGGCCGCCGGCGTGCCACGCATGCGCCGCTTCACCGTGCCGGTGGCCCCCGCGACCGCCAGCGACGCCCTGAAGCTCGCGGCGATGTCCGGCTTGGCCATGCGCCGCAGCAGCATGACGATCTGGCGCGGGCTGGAGCGGTTGGCGCGCGAGAGCCCGGAGCCGTCGACGACGCGCGGGCGCAGGCCGAAGTCTTCGAGCGTGTCGAGCACGACGCCCGCGCCGGCGGCCTCCGTGCCGCTGTCGCCGTAGCGCGCCCCGAGCTCCTTGAGGAGCATCTCGGCGGCGAAGTTGTTGGACGGCACGTTCGTGAAGCGGGCGAGCTCGGCGACGTCGCGCGAGGGGACGAAGGCGATCGTGCGCGGGCTGGGGGGCGCCAGGCCGGCAATGCTGTGGCCCGCGACCGTCACGCCGGCGGCGCGCAGCTTGGCGGCGAAGCGCGCGGCTGCGAAGCGCGCGGCGTCCAGCCGCGCTCTCCCGCGGAAGATCCCGCGGTCATAGGCCAGCGCGCTCAGGACCCCGCCGAGGTCTGGGTCATAGCCCGGGCAGCAGCCCGAGCGCCGGGTGTCGAAGGCGCTCTCGTCGCCGACGACCGCGCCCGCGATCGCGCGGATGCCCGCGGCGCGCACGGCCCGGGCCAGCAGCGTCGCTGAGTCGTCGCCGAAGAACGGGTCGCCGCCGCCGACGAGCACGAGGTCGCCCTGCAGGGTTCCCGTGGCGTCGACGACGGCGTCCGGCGTGGTGACGGCGAGCGTGCGCAGCGTCGCCGCCGGGCCGAGGCGCAGCAGCGCGGTCGACGTCGTGTAGAGCTTCTCGACCGATGCCGGGATGCGCCCGGTGTCCGGCCGTACGGAGAAGAGCTCCGAGCCGCTGGCGAGATCGGCGACGTACGCCCCGGACCCGGACCCGGCGTGGCGCATCTCGCCGGCGAGGGTCGCGCGCAGGTCGGCCTCGCTGAAGGCGAGCGCGGGCGCGGCGCCGGCCAGCGGAGCCGCGACGGCGAGCAGGGTGGCCAGGAGCCGTCGCATCGCAGGTAGACAACAACGCTCGCGCCGGGAAGGAGCGGCAAACGTACGAGCCCCCGCCGGGCGGGCCATACAATCAGGCGACATGGGCAAGGTCGTCAAGCTCGACCCGAAGGCCAAGGACGCGAGCCGCCCGAAGAACGCCCGGCGGCCCAAGCGCTCCAAGACCGCCCTCGTGCTGGGCGGCGGCGGCTTCACCGGCGGCGTCTACGAGATCGGCGCCCTGCGCGCCCTGGACCTGCTGACGGTCAACCGCACCGTCAACGACTTCGACGTCTACGTCGGGACGAGCGCCGGCGCCTTCGTCGCCGCGATGACTGCCAACGGCGTGACGCCCGAGGAGATGATGCGGGTCGTCAACCACCAGCGCCCCACGCCGTTCCCCGACGCCGACCTCGGCAACCTCCTGCGTCCCAACATCGCCGGCTTCGCGCGCAGCGCGATCGGGCTGCCGCTGCGCAGCGCGTTGCTGCTGCGCGGCATCGTGGGCCAGCTGGGCCAGGTCTCGGCGATGGACATCGTCCTCGCGCTCGCCGACGGGCTGCCGTCGGGCGCCTACAGCGGCGCCGGCATCGAGAGCTACCTGCAGACCGTCCTGCGCGATCCCGCCCGCAGCGACGACTTCCGCATGCTCGCCGCCGAGCTGTACCTCACCGCGACCGACCTCGACACCTGCGAGCGGATCGTCTTCGGCGCCGAGGGCTGGGAGGACGTCCCGATCTCGACGGCGGTCCGCGCCTCGACGGCGCTGCCGATGGTCTACGCGCCCGTGAAGGTGCGCGACCGCGAGCTCGTCGACG
>JAXDFS010000016.1:0-3319 GCA_034665465.1 Solirubrobacteraceae bacterium | reverse complement strand
CGGCGCGGTAGGCGGCACAGGCGTCGGGTCGGGAGACCCGTCGCGGGAGGCGCGCCGAGGCGCGCCTCCTCGCGGCCGCGGGCGCTATCGCTGCGGATGGACCTTCGCCTGAAGGGTCACGGTGCCGCTGTGGAAATGAAAGACGACGGGGTACTTCGAGCCGACCTGCAGCCCGCCGGACGAAACCCGGGCGGTGTAGGTCGAGTCGCTGCCGTGGGGGCCGTGGTAGGCCAGGCCGCTGACGGCCTTGCCGTTGACGGTGATCTTGGTGGCGACCTTGCCGCTCTTCTTGGGGAGCCTCTTGTCGACGCCGAACGTCAGCTCGACGTGCCCGGAGTCGATGACGCGCAGCGTCGGCGCGCCGTGTAGGACCGTCGCACTCGCGATGGACGGTGCAACGGCGGCGACGGCGAGCAGCGAGGCGACGGCGAGAAGGGCCTTGCGGAACATGGTGTGTCTCCTGAGGATTCGGGGCGGGTTGGCGGGAACTGGCCCGGGAACGCGAGTCCCGCCCCGTGCGCCACGGAGCTTCCCCAAGAGTTGGCGCGTTGGCGCTCGGTTGCGAGCGATCGTCGATGTGGTGCTCCGAGCTGGTGACGGCCCCCGGCGCGGGGACGCTCACCAGGCCCAAGAGGACCTGACGGCGTCCAGCAGCGCGCGGGCGCCGCTGAGATCGCCTCTGGGCGCGACCTGGATCGTCAGCGTGTACAGGTATCCGCGCCGCAGCGCGATGACGAACAGGTTGGCGCCGTGCACCCCGAGTTCGGGGAGATCGTCCTCGTAGGAGATCGCCGGACGGCCTCCCAGAGTGGTGTCGCGCGGTGGCTCGTGTGTTCGCCCTTGCGTGAGGCCGAGCTCGCGGACGGCGATCTCCGCCTCCCCGCGAAAGCGTTTGGGATCCCCGCTGAACGTGAGCCGGGCCGTCGACCCGCTGGACTTGGCGAGCGACTCACGGGTGATGCCGAGCACGGGGAGGTCGGCGTCGGTGACGACGAGGGAGCGGCGGCCATAGCTGCTGTCGGCAGGCACGAACTGCAGGTCCAGGCTGTGCGCCCCGTGATCGGAGCGCAGCTGGCTGCGCATCGACGGTCGCAGCTGGACACGCTTCCAAGACCTCGGAATCCGGAAGGTGGCGCCGCCGAGCTCGAACGTCGGCCCGCGGGCGACGGAGCGCGACAGGGGGGTCGCCGGCGGTCGCGTGGACGTCGAGCTCTGGTCAGATCCGCACCCCGAGAGCGCCACCGCCGCCGCAAGGAGCACGCCGTGCCGCATCAGCCGGGATCAGAGCCGGTCAGAACCAGTCGGGTGGCGCTCGACGCCGCCCTCGGCCTCGCTCGGCGGCGTCTCTGGCTCCCAGTCGACCGCCGCGCCCAGCGCGGCGCCCTTGAGCACCTTCAGCGTCAGCAGCGCGCACTTCAGGCGCGTCGCGGAGATCTTGATGCCGAGCAGCTCCAGCACGTACTGGCGGTCGAGCTTGAGCAGCTCGTCGACGGTCATGCCCTTGACCTCGTCGGAGGTCATCGACGCCGAGGCCTGGCTGATCGCGCAGCCGTGGCCGGAGAAGCGCAGGTCCTCGATGCGGTTCTCGGAGTCGGTGCGGATCTCGACGCGCAGCTCGTCCCCGCAGAGCGGGTTGGTGTCCTCGAAGGAGAGGTCGTGCGGGTCCAGGTGCCCCCAGTTGTGGGGGCGCTTGTAGTGCTCGAGGATCTCCTCGCGGTAGATCGAGTCCATGCTCATTACTGGAAGATCCTCCGGACCTCTTGAAGGGCGTCGACGAACGCGTCGACATCGGCGCGGGTGTTGTGGACGGCGAACGAGGCGCGGGTCGTCGCCGCGACGTCGAAGCGCTTCATCAGCGGCTGCGCGCAGTGGTGCCCGGCGCGCACGCACACGCCGGCGTCGCCGAGGATCTCGGCGATGTCGTGCGGGTGCGCGATGTCCAGGGTGAAGGCGACGAGCGCGCCGCGGCGGTCGGCGTCCAGCGGGCCCATGACGGTGACGTCGGGCAGCTCGGCCAGGCGGTCGAGGGCGTAGGCGCACAGGTCGCGCTCGTGCGCGCGGATCGTGTCCAGGCCGATGGAGGTGACGAAGTCGACGGCCGCTCCGAGCCCGATCGCCTCGGCGATGTTCGACGTGCCGGCCTCGAACTTCGCCGGCACCTGACCCCAGCGGACCTCGTCGACGGACACCGAGGCGATCATGTGCCCGCCGCCGAGAAACGGCGGCATCGCATCCAGCAGCTCCCTGCGGCCGTGCAGGATGCCGACGCCGGTCGGCCCGTAGAGCTTGTGTCCCGTCCAGGCGTAGAAGTCGGCGCCGATCTCGGCAAGGTCGACCGGCATCTGCGGCACCGCCTGCGAGCCGTCGACGACGACGACCGCTCCGGCGGCGTGCGCGCGGCGCACGATCTCGGCGACCGGGTTGATCGTGCCGGCGGCGTTGGAGACGTGGCCGACGGCGACGAGCTTGACGTTGCCGCTCGCCAGCAGCGCATCGAGCTCGTCGAGGTCGAGCTGGGCCTCGTCGTCGACCTCGAGCATCTCCAGCTGCGCGCCCGTCTGGCCGCAGAGCATGTACCAGGGCACGAAGTTCGAGTGGTGCTCGAGCTGGGTCGTGACGACGACGTCGCCGGGACCCACGTTCGCGCGCCCCCACGTGTACGCCACGAGGTTCAGCGACTCGGTCGCGTTCTTCGTGAAGATCGTGCAGTTGGCCGGCCAGTTCATGAACGCCGCGATCCGGTCGCGGGCGCCCTCGAAGAGCTCGGTCGCCTCGGCCGCGAGCGCGTAGACGCTGCGGTGCACCGTGCCGCGATGGGCCTGGTAGTAGTCGTCCATCGCGGCGATGACCGGCTGCGGCGTCTGCGACGTCGCAGCCGAGTCCAGGTAGACGATCCCCTCGCGCTGCAGGCAGGGGAAGTCGGTGGCGAGCGGCGTGTCGGCCAGGGTGCTCACGACTACGCCGCCGAGCCGACCTCTTCGCGGATCTGCGCGTAGCCCTCGGCCTCGAGGCGGTCGACGAGCTCGGGGCCGCCCTCGGTGGCGATGCGGCCGTCGAACATGATCGAGACGCGGGTGGGCGTGACCATGTGGAGGATGCGCTGGTAGTGGGTGATGATGAGGATGCCCATGTCGGCGCCCGCCGCGACGGTGTTGACCCCGTGCGCGACGACGTTCAGCGCGTCGATGTCCAGGCCCGAGTCGGTCTCGTCGAGGATCGCGAGCTTGGGCTGCTGCAGCGCGAGCTGGAGGATCTCCAGGCGCTTCTTCTCGCCGCCGGAGAAGCCCTCGTTGAGGTAGCGCGAGCTGAACTCGCGCGG
>JAXDFS010000015.1:0-5375 GCA_034665465.1 Solirubrobacteraceae bacterium | reverse complement strand
CGGCCCTCGGTGCCGAGCTCGACGATGTAGCGCTCGATCTCGACCGCCATGCGCGTGACGAGCTCGGAGCGCTGCAGCACCGTCAGCACGTCGTGCAGGGTCGCGCCGCCCTCGAACTCCAGGGCCGTCAGGCGCGTGGAGACCTGGTCCAGGCGCGTGCGGTACTTGTCGAGGGTCGCGAGCGCCTGGTTGGCCTTCGCGAGCACGACCGGGATCTCCTCGAGGATGTATTTGCCCCCGTCGACGTACAGCGAGACGACCTCGCGGCGCTGGGAGACCGCGATGACGAGCGCCTCGGTCTGCTTGGAGACGCGCTCGGCGGTGCGGTGGCGCGTGCCCGTCTCCATCGAGAGGATCGTCGGGTCGGGCATGAGCTGGACGTTGGCCGCCGCGATCTTCGTCGCGTTGGCGTTCAGGACGATCGCGCCGTCCATCTTGGCCACCTGGTAGAGGAAGGCCGGCGTGTAGTCGATGTCGAGCTTGATGCCGCCCGAGAAGAGGAAGCTCAGCTCGTCGACCTCGCCGACGATGATCAGGCCGCCGGTGCGGGCGTGGACGATGTTGTCGATGCCCTCGCGCAGCGTCGTCCCGGGGGCGACCATCTCCAGCGCTTTGACCAGTCGGGGCTCTTGACGTGACTCAAGATCGTGTGTGTCATCCCCAACTCGTTGAACCATCTACCCCATTTTAGCGGGTCCTTAGGCTGCAGCACGCCCGGGTGCCGCAACGGCCAAAACCGCCCGTAGCGCCTGGCGTAACGTGGGGGCGGTCTCCGGCGAGACGACATGTTGGAGCCCGAACTTCGCGGCCTCCGTCAGGCGCCGGTCAGGGTGGGCGATCGACCGCAGCTCGCCGGTCAGCCCGACCTCTCCGAAGCAGGCCACGGGCCCGGCGCGATGGGGCCCCGCGAGCGCCACGCCGCGCGCCGCGCTGGCGACCGCGAGCGCGATCGCGAGGTCCGCGCCCGGCTCCTCGACGCGCACGCCGCCCACGACGTTGACGAAGACGTCGGCGCTGCCCACGCCGACGCCGGCATGGCGGCCGAGCACGGCGAGCACGAGCGCGAGGCGGTTGCGGTCCAGGCCGTTGACGACGCGCCGCGGCGGGATGAGCTCCGACGGCGACACGAGCGCCTGGACCTCGACGAGCAGCGGGCGCGAGCCCTCCATCGCGGCGAGCACGACCGAGCCCGGCTTGCCGGTCGCCTCGGCGACGAAGCGCGCGCTGGCGTCGAGGACCTCCACGAGCCCCGAGTCGCGCATCTCGAAGACGCCGGCCTCGTTGGTGGACCCGAAGCGGTTCTTCAGCGCGCGCAGCGTCCGGTAGGTGCGCTCGCGCTCGCCCTCGAACTGCAGCACGCAGTCGACGAGGTGCTCGAGCACGCGCGGGCCCGCGAGCGCGCCCTCCTTGGTGACGTGCCCGACGAGCAGGACCGCGATGCCCTCGGCCTTGGCCACCTGCATGATCCGGCCGGCCGTCTCGCGCACCTGCCCGACCGAGCCCGGGGCGCCGCTGAGATCGGCGGCGTGCATCGTCTGCACCGAATCGATGACGCAGACCTCCGGGCGCTCGGCGCGCAGCGTCGCGATGATCGTGTCGAGGTCGGTCTCGGTGAGCACCGGGACCTCGAGCGCCCCCGCGGTCGCGCCCGCCAGCCGCTCGGCGCGCAGGCGGATCTGGGGCGCGGACTCCTCGCCGGAGACGTAGAGCGTGCGCCGGCCGGCGGCGGCGAGGTTGCCGAGGGCCATGTTCGTCAGCGTCGACTTGCCGATCCCGGGCGAGCCGCCGAGCAGCACGAGCGAGCCGGGCACGATGCCGCCGCCCAGGACGCGGTCGAGCTCGCCGATCGCGGTCTGCAGCCGGGGCACCTGCGCCGTGCTGACGTCGGCGAGGCGGACCGGGCGCCCCGCGGGCGCCGCCGCCCGCGCGCGCGTGGCGGGGGACCCCGCGGCCGACGGCGCGCGCTCCTCCACCAGCGTGTTCCAGGCCTCGCAGCCCGGGCAGCGCCCGTGCCAGCGCGCGCTGGAGTGCCCGCAGGCGGAGCAGACGTGGACCGTGACGGGACGTGCCATCCGACGAGAGTAGGGCGCGCGGCCGACGGCTTCGCCCCCGCTGCGGCCGCCTCGCAGGCCTGATTGCTGCAGCCATCGGCGCCGACGGGTACCGTCCCCTGCACAGACCGCGGGCACGGTGCCCGGGCCGCTTCACGGAGGTTCGTCCCACATGCGGCGCAGAATGCCGTCCCCCGCGATGATCGTCGCGATCATCGCCCTCGTCGTCGCTCTCTCCGGCACCGCGGTCGCCGCTGTGGACTTCGCGCGCAACGCCGGCGCCGTCGATGGCAAGAGCGCCGTCTCGGCCTCGGCCTCGCTCAAGCACGCGAAGGGCAAGCTCGTGGCCGCCGCGTCGGCCGGCCCCGGCAAGGGGCGCATCCCAGGGCGCTTCGTGAGCGACGTGATGCGCGGCGGATCGACCTCGATCTCGCGCTACATCAGGGCCGTCGACAACTCCGACGGCCCCACGGTGCCGCTCGCGATCATCCCGGGCGTCGGCCGCCTCGATGCCGTCTGCCGCGACCAGGACCCCGCGCCGGACACCAAGTCGACGCAGACGCTCGTGACGTTCACGGCCTTCGACGAGCGCGGCGTCAACGTCTCGCGCCTGCTCGGCAGCGACATCGGCAGCTCCCGGGAGGGCGTCGTCTTCACGGCGCTGAAGGACCAGCCCGTGCCGGTCATGCAGTTCGCCGACTCGCTCTTTCAGCTCACGCTGCAGGCCCGCGATCGCACGGTGTTCATCTCGGGCGCGGCGCGCCCGGATCTCAACCGCACGCCGGCCGCCGCCTGCCTGATCTTCGGGATCGGGCTGCGCGTGGGCTAATCGCCCGCCGTTGCCGAGTCGAGCGCCGCGAGCACGTCGGCGACGATGTCGCCCGCGTCCTCGAGCCCGACGCTGAGGCGGACGAACCCCGGCGAGACGTCGTCGCTGCCCCAGCGCAGGCGCCGCTCGGCGGAGCTGTGCGCGCCGCCGAAGCTCGTCGCCTCGTCGATCAGCCGGCAGGCGCCGAGGAACGCCTGCGCGCGCTCCTCGGTCTGGAGGTCGAAGCAGACGACGGCGCCGAAGCGCCCGCCGAAGCTCCGCGCCGCGAGCTCGTGCCCGGGGTGGCCCGGGAGCCCGGGATAGCGCAGGTCGGCGACCCCGGGGCGGCCGTCGAGCACCGTCGCGAGCTGCAGTGCCGTCGCGCACTGGCGCTCGTGGCGGACGTCGAGCGTCGCGAGCGAGCGATGCGCCAGCCACGTCTCGAAGGGCCCCGCGATCGCGCCGATCAGTCCGCGCCAGCCGCGCAGAGCGGCGGCGCGCTCGGGATCTGCGACCGCGACGTAGCCGAGCACGAGGTCGCTGTGGCCGGTGAGGAACTTCGAGGCGCTCGCGACCGACACGTCGGCGCCGAGCGCCAGCGGCCGCTGGGACAGCGGCGTCGCGAGCGTGTTGTCGACCGCCAGCAGCGCGCCGGCCTCGTGCGCAGCCGCGGCCAGCGTCGTCACGTCGAGCACCGCCAGCCCCGGGTTGGACGGCGTCTCGACCCAGACGAGCGTCGCGCCCGGCAGCGCGGCCATGATCTCGCCCGCGTCCGAGGCCACCACGCGCACCTCCACCCCGCGCGGCGCGAGCTGCTGCGCCGCGATCATCGCGACCCCGGGGTAGGCATCGCCGGGCACGACTGCCACGTCGCCCTCGACCAGCGTCGCGAGCACCGCCGCAACGGCCGCCATGCCCGAGGAGAAGAGCACGGCCTCGCCGCCCTCGAGCTCTCCCAGCGCCGCCTCGTAGCCGCTCCACGTGGGGTTGGCGTAGCGCGCATAGCCGTATGGCGAGGCGTCGATGGGGCCGCTGAGGTGAAACGGCGCCGCGAACACCGGGCCGGGCAGGAACGGCTCGCCGTCGTGCGGGCCGGGAAGCCCGGCACGGACGACGCGGGTGGCGGGCCGGCCGCTCATCCGGCTGATGCTAGTAGGCGCCTCAGGCGGCTTGCGAGCGCACGAGCGAGAGCTGCGGCGCGGGCCGCGGCCCTGCCTGCTCCTCGTGGCGCGCGAGCGGCTCGACGCCGCATGCGGCCACGAGCGCCGCGACGGTCTCCGGCGCGGTCTCGCGCAGGATCCTGATGGAGCGCTCGCTGAACACCACCAACCGCAGCTCGGTGAGAGCCGTCAGGGTGGCGGTCTCGTAGGCCGGCCGCGTCGGGGCCAGCTCGCCGAAGACGTGCCCGGCGCCGAGCTCGATACCCGGCTCGCCGGCACAGCGCACGAGGCCGCGACCGCCGGCGATGAGGACGAGCTCCTGTGCGAACGGGCCCTCGAGCAGCAGCCGGCGCCCGGCGGGGATCGTGCGCTCGGAGGCGTGCGGAGCGATCAGCGCGAGCTGCTCGTGGCTGAGCGGGTGCATCTGCGTGAGCGAGGCGAAGCGCAGGATCTCCATGCCCCGTGGGCGTGACCTGCACTGGAACATCGTTCGGTCAGATGGCACAGCGGTGGGTGAACGACACATCGAACAGGCGTCCAGCGGCCCTCTGGACAGGACGTATCGTGCTACGGGTGCCTACCGCTACAGAGGTTGCCGACCACGTCTACGAACGCTGGAACCAGGGCGGGCTCTCCGTCCTGGCCGACGCCGTCGACCCTGAGATCGAGCTCATCTGCGATCCGCTGCGCCCATCCGAGTCCGCCCTGCGCGGGATCGACGGCTGGAATCAGTGGGTGGCCCGCTGGGAGAACAGCTACGACGAGATGCACGTGACGATCGACGGGCTGGTCCCGATCGATCCGGAGAACGTGCTCGCGCTCGTATCGATCACGGCGACGCCGGCCGGCGGCAAGCATCCGCTGCACTGGGCCGCGGCACACGTGTGGACCGTCAGAGAAGGGCGCATCTCCCGCTGGGAGACGCACCTGGACCTCGGCGCCGCCGCGCGGACGCTCGACTAGCCCCGACCTCGCAGGACATCAGCTGCAACGACCGAGGGCGGCCTGTGCAGGCCGCCCCCGGTCATCAGCTTCTGTCGCAGGCGACGTCAGTCGTCCGCCGGCTCCTCGAGGATCGGCTGGTCCAGGGCCCCGCCCGGCTCGGCCGGGGTGTCGTCGTCGGTGGCGGCCGCCTCGGCGCCCGCTCCGACCGCGGCGGGGACCATCTTGGGCTCGACGACCGTCAGCGAGACCTCGCGGTCGTCCTCGTCGGGCGCCTTCTCGACCATGATCGTGGCACCGGGCGTGAGCTCGGCGCGCAGGACGAAGTCGGCCAGCGGGTCCTCGATGTAGCGCTGGATCGCACGCCGCAGCGGGCGGGCGCCCATCGCCGGATCCCAGCCCTTGTCGACGAGC
>JAXDFS010000014.1:0-2857 GCA_034665465.1 Solirubrobacteraceae bacterium | reverse complement strand
CTCTGCGGTTGGGTTTCGCTCTCACGTTCGCGCCTGAGGTAGGGACGCGGAACTGATCGGCGGTGGAGCGACGACCCGTTCTAAAGGTCAGCTAAGCGGCGAGGCGTCTCACGCCGCCCGCCACGGGAGCTCGGCGTCGATCTCGGCGTCATACGCCGAGTATCGGCGGCAGCTGCAGGAGCGACCGCGCGGGGTAGATGCCTCGCAGTGGTAGATGCCAGGGCCGCTGGTGTCAGCCGCCATCAGGTGCTCGACGGGCAGATGCCCGCAGGCGCAGCGCTCGATGTCCATGCGCTCGATGATTCCGCGAACGAGCCCACCCACACACCGGCTCCAGATCAGTCAGAACCGTCCCTCGGTTCGAATCTCGGCGGGCGACTGCGCGCGAGGCTAAGTCGGAATGAGCCCTCCGGCCATCAGTCCCCGCGATCTGTTTCGCGGGCGCGAAAACGTGCCGGTGTCCGGCGGCAGTCTCGCGGTGGCGCACACCGGGCCGGCCCCCGATCAGGCCGATGCGGTGGTGCTCGCCATCCATGGGATCACGAGCAACCTGATGGTGTGGCGCTCAGTGGCTCGCCGCGTTGCCGACTGCGCGCGAGTGAGCATTCTCGCGCCGGATCTGCGCGGCAGGGGCGAGAGCGTGGCGCTTCCCCGTCCGTATGGGATCGGCGCTCACGTCGAAGACATGCTCGCCGTCCTCGATCACTTCGGCGTGGACAAGGCCGTGCTCGCCGGCCATTCCATGGGCGCGTACGTCGCGGCTCGGCTGGCGGGGGAGCATCCCGGGCGCGCGGCCGGGCTCGTCCTGGTCGACGGGGGGCCGTCGGTCGACGCCGTGGCGCCGGAGACCGCGGGAGTGATTCGCGCTCTGCTGGTCGGCCCGGCCCTCGCGCGGCACGCGATCTCGTACCCGTCACCAGAGGCGTTTCTGGACCTCTGGCGCCAGCACCCGGCGTTCGCGCAGGCGTGGAACGAGGATGTCGAAGCCTACGTTCTCCATGACCTGATCGGCGCTCCGGGGGCGATGAGATACGTCCTCAACCT
Source organism: Solirubrobacteraceae bacterium (assembly GCA_034665465.1). GTDB lineage: Bacteria > Actinomycetota > Thermoleophilia > Solirubrobacterales > Solirubrobacteraceae > CADCVQ01. The sequence goes on along the minus strand of JAXDFS010000014.1, from coordinate 1,813 downwards.
GAACGCGATCGAGGCCGACAGCGACGAGATGCTCTCGGATCCGACCAACCGCACGTCCATGGACCGCGTGCACGTGCCCGTCAGCCTGCTGCGGGCGCCGCGCGGCACGCTGGACGACGACCACCCTCTGATTTCCCCGCTGGTCCTGGACGCCTTCGCTGCCGCGCATCCGGCCGCGCATGTCGAGGACGTCAAGGGCGTGAACCATTACACCCTGATCCTCGGGGACAGCCCCGGGCCCGCGCGCGTGGCGGCCGCGATCGAGGCGGCAGTGCGGTCGGGACGGCAATGAATGCCACCCGGACACGGAACCGCCACCGCCATGGCGAGCCCCATCTGATCGCGGCTGCCGAGCCCGCGCGCCTGCAGGCGCCTCTCGAGCCTCCGCTCACGCTCGACGAGGTCGCGGCTCTCGGCGCCCGCATTCGCGCCAACGTGCGCATCGGAGTCCATCTCCCTGAGTCCGTATTGGACGTCGTGGTCGCCGCCCTGCTGGCCGGCGGCCATCTGCTGGTGGAGGACCATCCAGGGGTCGGGAAGACGCAGCTCGCGCGCACCCTGGCGAGCAGTCTCGGCAGCAGCTTCTCGCGCGTGCAGGCGACCGTCGATCTCCTGCCCGCTGACATCGTGGGCGCGAGCATCTGGCGAGCCGAGACGGCCAGCTTCGAGTTTCGGCCTGGGCCGGTCTTCGCACACGTGGTGCTGGTCGACGAGCTCAACCGGGCGACGCCCAAGACCCAGTCAGGCCTGCTCGAGGCGATGCAGGAGGGCCAGGTGACCGTCGATGGCGACACCCGGTCGCTGCCCGACCCGTTCATGGTCATCGCTACGCAGAACCCGAGCGCGGGCTACGACGGCACCTACCCGCTGCCACCCGCCCAGCTCGATCGATTCCTGGCGCGAGTTTCGCTCGGCTATCCGACCGCCGAGCAAGAGCGGGCGCTTCTGAGCGGCGGTCAGTCGCAGGTCTCTTCCGTGAGCAGTCCAGCGCAGGTGCTGGCCGCGCAGCAGGCGGTGGCCCGCGTCCATACCGCGGAAGCGCTGTTGGGCTATGTCGTGGCGCTGGTCGCCGCCACACGCGAGCACGCCCTGATCGAGGTGGGCGCCAGTCCCCGCGCGGGCCTCTTGCTGCTGGCGGCGGCGCGCGCCCGTGCGGCTGTCCAGGGGCGCGAGTTCGTTGTGCCGGATGACGTGCAGGCGATGGCGCGTGCGGTGCTCCAGCACCGGCTCCAGCCGGTGGCGGCAGCCGGGCTGGGCGCCGCAGATCAGGTGATAACGGACGTCCTGGCCCGGGTTCCCGCCCGGTGAGAAGGCCGCTCGGCCTGCTGCTGTTGGCCGCAGCAGGGGCCGCTGCGGCGGAGAGCATGGCCTCTTTGGCGCTCTTCGCGGCGGCGGTCGGACTGGTGCTTGTCGTCGCGTTCGCCGGGCTCACGGCCGCGCTGGCAGCCCGCCGGCTGACGGTTTCGCGAATGGTCGTCGAGCGTGAGGTTCAGGAGGACGATCCGGTCCGGCTGCGCTTCGACGCACAGGGCATCAAGCGACTGCCGGTCCGTGTGCAGGCCGAGGACCAGTCAGGGGCCTGGGTCGACCTGGCTCCGGGCGGCACCTTCCTGGAGGTCGCGGTGCGGCGCCGCGGCGCATATCGGCTGCTGCCATCGCGCTTGCGGATCAGCGACGCGCTCGGGATATTCGAATGGCCGCTGCACGCCGGCATGCCGGAACCGCTTCTGATCCTGCCCACGCCGGACGCCCACGCGGCCCTCGAGGCACGCCATTTCGCCACCAGACCGGAGCCGGAGCCGGATGGCCTGCG
>JAXDFS010000013.1:0-6476 GCA_034665465.1 Solirubrobacteraceae bacterium | reverse complement strand
CCGGCGGGACCGGCTGGGGCTCGTGCAGCGTCGTCAGCCGGTACAGCCGCAGCGCCAGCGCAAGCTCCGCGGTCGCCGCGCTGCGCGCGCACCAGGCGCCCGCGAACTCCTGGGCCAGGTCGCCGGCGGCGCTGACGCCCGCCAGCGGGCGCCTGGTGCCGGCGAGCAGCGCCGCGAGCGGGTCGACGGCGGCGCTGGGGAGCGCGGACAGCTGCACGGTGTAGGGCGGCGTATGGATGAACGCTCCGCCGACCGGCCCGCTCGCCGCCGCCCACCAGCCGAACAGCGGCGGCTCGTCACCGAAGACGCCCGGTCCGCTCGCGGCGACGCTGGTCGCGGCGGTCAGCAGCACGGTGTTGCTCGCCGCGTCCGCGCGCAGCAGCGCACCCGCGGCGTCGAGGAACTCCTGTGCATGCTCGGTCGTGGTCCACGCCATGGGGAAACGGTAGGGATGGGCTCGCCCACGACGCACCAGGACTCGAACCCGCCGGCGCTCCAGCCCGTTTCCCCGAGGCCGGCGGGCGGTAGAACAACGCCGTGACCGGGACGACGTTCCTCAGGCGCACAGCCGTGTACTTCGGTGTCCGCGACGACGACACCGCCCGGGAGACGACCGATCTTGCGATGGTCGAGCCCGCCCTGATCAGCGCCGGGACCATCTACGTGTGGCTGATCGTCGCGGAGGCGGGGGCGGCGGTTGGCGTCTTCCATCGAGATCCCGGCCGGATGGTGATCGGAACCGGCATCGGCGCCCTGTGCTGGGGCGCCCTGTGCTACCTCACGGGCCTGCGCTGCCGCGTGCCCTCCGGCCCGCTGCTCACAGCGCCCGCGGACGCGAGGTGGGAGCGCTCGCGCGCACGGAGGAGGATGGTCCACACCCTGTGCTGGGTTGCGCTCACGGCGCCCGGCTGCATCGGGCTGGCATGGCTCGCCGACTGGCTGGATCTCAGCAGCGCGGTGATCCCCGGCCAGTTCGCCGGCTTTGCCGCCGCGAGCTTCGTCGCCGCGTGGCGGGTCCATCGATGGGAGGAGAAGCATCGATCCTCGATCGCCCACCGGCTTCACGAGGGCAAGGACGAGCTGCTCGCCGTCCCCCGTGGGCTCAGCCGCTGAAGCGGCGCTTGACGCACGGTCAATGCTCGCGGCGCCGAGCAGGGCCCAGCCGTCAAGCCCGCTGCCGTGCGCTGCGCGCACGCGACGCGCTCAGCGCAGCATGCCGGTGGCGCCGGCCGTCGTGCGGGAGCCGATGAGGTCCTCGCACGTGGCGCGCGCGGTCGCTGCGGCGCGGCGCGCGCGCGGCAGGAGCCTGCGCCCCGACCGCGTCAGCCAGACGTGCGCGTTCTGGCCGAGCACGGCGAAGACGGGCACGTCGGCCTTGGCCACGACGGCGCCGCGGGCGCGGACGGAGATCTGGCACAGGCCGGGCGTCGAGACCGCGAGGCGCACCAGCACGTAGCGCCGGCGCAGCGAGGCCGCCGTGGCCGCCCGCTGGCGCGGCAGCGAGAAGGTCACCGACGGCGCGACGGCCGGCCCGCCGAAGGACGGGTCTGCAGCGAGCTCGGGCCCGAAGGCGGCGAGCGCCACGTCCTCGTGCTCGATCCCCGCCCCTTCGCCCGTGTACTGGATGACCGCCGCCGCACCGGCCACGACCAGGCCGCCGCCCGGCCGCACGCCGACGGCACCGCCGCGAAAGCCCGTCTGGTCCAGGGTCGCGACCGTCGGCTGCGCGTGGATGGCGCCGATGGTCCCGTACCCGCCTCCGAACGGCGCGGTGAACACGCGGCCCGACACGCCGCCGTACGAGGGATCCGAGCTGCCGTCGGCCAGGACACGACGGATCGTCAGCGCGAACGGCTGGCCCGGCAGTGGCTCGAAGGAAGCGGCGGCGCTGACGAGGTCGCTGCCGCCCGGGCCCGCGATCAACGCACCGTCCGAGACGGCGACGGAGCCCCCGCCGAAGGACGCGTCGATCGCGCCGTCGCGCTTGATGCGAACGAGCGCCCCGGCCGTTCGCCGCCGGTTGGTGCTGAGCACGTCGACCGAGCCGTCGGGATGAGCCAGCAGCCCCTCCGCGAAGCCCGGCAGGACGAGCGGCGCACCGCGATCGAAGCCCGGCGCGACCGACCCGTCGGGGCCGAGCTCGACCAGCCGCGACGTGTCGGCCTGCGAGGTGGTCACCGCGACGCCGCCGTCCGGCAGGGCGACCGGCACCCCCGCGTCGTTGCCGGGCAACGGCGCGATTCCCCCAGCTCCGAACGTCGGGTCGAGGTCGCCGTGCGCGGTCAGCCGCGCGACGACAGCCGTGGTGGTGGCCGACGCGTCGGCGAGATTCGTGATGTCGTAGCGGCCGATGTGGCCGGCCAGCAGGACCCGCCCGTCGCCGGTCAGGGCAAGCGCCCCCGCCTGGACCCCCGGCGTCGCGCTGCCGTCGGTCCCGAACGCCGGGTCGAGCGTGCCGTCGGCCAGCACGTGGGTCACGACGGCCTGCTGACCCTCCGAGCGCGCGCGCGCCGAACCGGCGCTGGCGACGTACACCGAGCCGTCGGCGGCCACCTGCGGCGGGCCCGGGAACGGGCCGTACGTCGCAGGGTCGCGCGGCACGTCGAGGGAGACGATTCCGTCGCCACCGAAGGCGGGGTCCGGCGCACCGGATCGCAGCACGCGCGTGAGCAGCAGGCGACGCGCGCCGGCAGCGATCCCCGAGGTCACGATCCGCCCGTCGGGCATGACCGCGACACCGGCGACCGCGAACGGGTCGACGCCCTCGCGCTGCCCGGTCATGAACGGGACCGTGACCCGGCCGGGCGCGACGAGCGCGAAGGCCGGTGACGGCATGACGGCCATGCCGGCGGCGACGGCGGTCAGCAGCAGGCCGCGCCGGGCCGTGTCGATCCTCCGGGTCCGGGCACGAGAGGCACGATGGGTTCGCATGGTGCTTGAACGCGACGCGCGACGAAAAGCTGCGGATGGCCGGCGCGCGCGCCGCGGGCCGGAGGCCCGCGGCCACGATCAGCACGCCGGGACTGCTGCGCCGGTGTACGGCGGGCGCCCAGACGGCCAGCGGAAGCGATCGCCGAGCTGGCGGGCGATGTCGGCGAGTCTGCGTGCCATGACGATCGGCTCCTCGGCTAGGCGCAGGGGTTGCTCATGATGCGCTCGGCCCGCGCCTGGATGACGGGCGACAGCACGCCCGGCGAGGCGACGATCGGCGACGCGCCTCGCCCGAACTGCAGCGCGGAGATCGGTCCGAGCGTCGCGTACTGCTCGGCGGGCGCACGCGAGCTCGACGTCGACTCCGGGCTCTGCAGCAGCGTCTGGGAGTCCTCGTGGCGGGCGAAAAGGCTCCGGAGCATGATCCTTCTCCTTTCTGTCGGCCGGTTGCAGTGACGATCTGGTGACTAGGACGGCTTCGGCCGACTGTCAACCGTTGACGCGAGCGAGCGCGCGGCCTAGTTCCCATCAACAGATCGCACACCCGACGTCGGCCCGGAGGTGAGCCATGCACGCCACGCACCCGCATCTGCATCCCCGCCGCACGCTGCTGGCCGCTCTGGCCGCGCTGGCGCTGGCGCTGCCGGCGCTCACGCCGGCTTCGCTGCAGGATCTGAGCTTCGGGGGCACCGCATCCGCGCCCGCTCCGGCGGCCCGCCCCGCCCCGTCAGCGCCGGCCCCCGTGCGCTTGGATCCGGCGTGGCGCCATACCCCGCTCTCCTGGCCGCGGCTGCAGGCGACCGTCCGGTCGATCGCGGGACCGGCCGGGACCGCCATCGCGGCACGCTGACTCTAGAGCGCCGCAGCCAGCTTGCCGAGCGCGCGGCTCTCGATCTGCCGCACGCGCTCGGCGCTGAGGCCCAGCCTCGCGCCGACGGCGCGCAACGACAGCTCGTCGCCGGCGTCGTCGAGGCCGTAGCGCGCGCGGAGCACCTCGCGCTCGCGATCGCTGAGCCCCGCGAGGAGGGCGTGCAGCTGCTCGATCTCGATCGACTCCAGCACCTGCTCGTATGCGCTGTCGGCCAGTGGGTCGACGAGCAGCTCGCCGAACGTCCCGACGTCGTCGCCGGAGCCGTCGGCCGGCTCCTCGAGCGAGCGCGGCGCGCGCTCCGTGGCGAGCAGGTCGTCGACCTGCTCGAGCGAGAGCCCGCTGCGCGTCGCAAGCTCGCCGCGCCCCGGCTCGCGGCCGTCCTGCTGCAGCGCGTCGCGGTGCGCCTCCTTCAGCCGCGCGAGGTGGCGCAGCGCGCGGTCGGAGAGGACCACCGGCCGCGTGAGCTCGGCGACGAGCTGCTGCATCGCCTGGCGCACCCACCAGGTCGCGTAGCCCCAGAAGGGCACTCCGCGCTCGGGCTCGAAGCGCTCGAGCGCCCGCAGGAGGCCGACGACCCCCTCCTGCAGCAGCTCCAGGCGCTGGACGTGGCCGCTGCGATAGCCGCGCGCCGTCGCCGAGATGAGCGGGATGAACGCCTCGACGAGCTGCCCGCGCGCCTCCCGGTCCCCCCGCTTGGCGGCCAGCACGAGCCTGCGCTCGGCCTCCACGTCCAGCGGGGCGCGCCCGCCGAGGCCGGCGATGTACTCGCGCCCGACGGCGCTGCGGGCGGGGACGCTGCGTCCCATGTCGCGCGCCAGGTCGCGATCGAGCAGCTGACCGCGGGAGATCTCCGCGCGCAGCTCCTCGCCGACCTGCGCGGCAGCAACGGGCGCGGCGTTCGGTGCGGTCGCTTGCGTGTGGCCGGGCTCGGACATACGAACTTCCCGATCGCGAAGGTAGCGAACGGCCTCTGCGGCCGTCGCACCTCGCGCGTCGCCCGGCGCGCGTCGCTGTCTACTTGATCTGGTCGTAGATGCTGAACAGGGGGAGGTACATCGAGATGACGATGAACCCGACGACCCCGCCGACGAAGACGATCATCACCGGCTCGAGGATCGAGGTCAGCGCCTTGACGGACGCCGCCACCTGGTCCTCGTAGAAGTCGCCGATCTTCGAGAGCATCGTCGTCAGCGCGCCCGTCTCCTCGCCGACCTTGACCATGTGCCCGACCATCGACGGGAAGACGGGCGAGTCCATCAGCGGCTGGGCGATCGTGCCGCCGGCCTTGACGCTCGTCGTGACGTTCGCCATCGCCTCCTCGACGACCACGTTGCCCGCGGTCTGGGAGGTGATGTCGATCGCCTGCAGCAGCGGCACGCCGGCGCCCATGAGCGCCGAGAACGTGCGCGACCAGCGGGCGAGCGCGACCTTCTGGAAGATGTCGCCGATCTTGAACGGGATCCGCAGCAGGAAGCGCTCCCACATCGAGCGCCCGCGCGGGGTCTTCTTGAACTTGACGAAGGCGACGACGCCGGCCGCCGAGCCGCCGAGCAGCAGGTACCAGTAGCCCGTGACGACGTGCGAGATGCCCATGACGAACTGGGTCATGACCGGCAGCTTGGCGTTGCCCAGCTCCTTGAAGACGCCCGCGAACACCGGGACGATGAAGGCGACCATGCCGAGCATGACGGCCATGGCGAAGGTGAAGATGACGATCGGGTAGGCCATCGCCGACTTGACCTGGCGGCGCAGCGACTCCTCCTTCTCGAGCTGGTCGGCGATGCGCAGCAGCGACTCCTCGAGCACGCCGCCGGTCTCCCCCGCGCGCGTCATCGCGACGTACAGCGGGTTGAAGGTCTTGGGATGGCGCTCGAGCGCGTCTGACAGCGGCAGGCCGGCCTCGACGTCCTTGCGGATGAGGACGATCTCCTCGGCCAGCTTCTTGTTCTCGGTCTGCGCCTCCAGCACGTAGAGCGAGCGCAGGATCGTCATGCCGCTGGAGATCATCGTCGCCAGCTGGCGGGTCATGATCGACAGGTCGCCGAGCTTGACGCGGTTCAGCCACGGCAGCTCGATGTCCTTGGACTTCCGCTTGTCGGCGATGTCCAGGACGATCAGGCCCTTGTGCTTGAGCTGATCGGCGACCGACTGCTTGGACTCGGCGTCCACCTCGCCCGCCGACTGGCGGCCCGTGAGGTCGATCGCCTTGAAGACGTAGGTGCTCATCGCGAGGACTCCCTGTCGAGGACGAGGCAGAGGACGGGCGAGCAATGACGCGCTGTCATCGGATCTCCGCGAAGTCGCCGGCGCCGAGCAGGCGGCGCAGCTCGTCCGGTGTCGAGGAACGGGACTCGGCGAGCTGCCGGGTGATCTTGCCGCCACGCACGAGCGTCGCGAGCGCCGCGTCCATCGTCTGCATCCCGACGCTGCCGCCGGTCTGCAGCGAGGAGTAGATCTGGTGCGTCTTGCCCTCGCGGATCAGGTTCCGGATCGCCGGGGTGGCGACGAGGACCTCGGTCGCGACCGCACGACCCTTGCCGTCGAAGGTCCGGCAGAGCGTCTGGCAGACCACGCCCTGAAGCGCACCGGCCAACTGGACTCGGATCTGCTGCTGCTGGTGGGGCGGGAAGACGTCGATCACACGGTCGATCGTCTGAGCGGCGTCCTGGGTGTG
>JAXDFS010000012.1:0-9620 GCA_034665465.1 Solirubrobacteraceae bacterium | reverse complement strand
CCCCGGCGGCAGGCGCCGTCACGACGCCTGCGCCCGGCAGCGTCCCCGGGGCCACGACTCCCGCTCCCGCGCCGGGCAGCGTTCCCGGCGCTGCCACTGCGACGCCCGCGCCCGGCAGCGTGCCCGGCGCGACCGCCGCGATCACCCCGGCGGCGGCGGCCGCGGCGGCAGCCGCGGCGTCGCGCGCGTCGTCCCTGCCGGCCAACGGATCAACCGGCCAGGACACGCACGAGTCCGCAGCCGCGCGCCCGGACCCCTACGAGGAGCGTCCGGCCCAGGCCTTCGACGACCAGGACGACGGCAGCCTGGGCTTCCCCTCGGGCCGCACCGGACTGATCATCGGCGGGGCGGTCGCCGCCGTGCTCGCCGCCGTCGTGTTGATGGTCGTGCTGACGTCGGGCGGCGGCACGGCGAAGAAGCCCAACGACTTCGGCGTCGTCACGCAGGCGGGCGCGGCCTCGCCTGCGGCGGGCGCGGCGAACGCGAGCGCCGGGTCGCCGAGCACCGTCGACCGCCGCGCGACCCGTGTCGCCGTGCTCAACGGCACGACGCAGACCGGTCTCGCCCGCACCGTCGCCGACGAGGTCGAGAAGGCGAAGTTCACGATCAGCGGGACCGAGAACAACGCCGATCAGGCCGTGCCGACGACGACCGTCTCCTACCGCGACGGCAATCAGCGCGCTGCGCAGGTGGTCGCGCAGGTGCTCGGCATCGATCGCGCCTCCGTGCAGCCGGTGGATGCCAACGCTTCCGTCGCCGCGGACGCGGACGTGGTCGTCATCGTCGGCGCCGACAAAATCGGCTGAGCACCAACAGGGGTCCCGGTGGCCGGCTCGAATGAGGTTCTGCTCGTGCGCCACGGGGAGACCGACGACAACGCGGCCGATCGTTTCCAGGGCCGCATCGACACGCCGCTGAACGAGCGCGGCCGCGAGCAGTCGCGCGCGCTCGCCGAGACGCTCGCGGGCGAGGGCCTGCGCGCGCTCTACTCCAGCCCGCTGTCACGGGCCCGGGAGACGGCCGAGATCATCGGCGCCCGGCTGGGCCTGGAGCCCGTCCTCGACGACCGGCTGATGGAGGCCGACGCGGGGGACTGGTCGGGGCGCCTGTACTCGGAGATCGTCGCCGACGACCCGAGCGCCTTCGTCGCCTGGCGCGCCACCGAGCCCGGCTTCCGCTTCCCCGGGGGCGAGTCGGTCGCCGATCAGCGCGCCCGCGTGAGCGCCGTGCTGTCCGACGTCGCGGCGGGTCCGCTGCCGGCGCTCGTCGTCACCCACGGCGGGACGATCCGCGCCGTCGACGGCATCGATGCGCCCGGCGGCGCCGTCGCCAACTGCCAGCTCTTCCGGCTGTCTGCGCCCGTCCCGCAGTCGTGACAGCCGCGCCGCGGATCGCGTTCGCGCTGCTCGTCTGCGCGACGTTCGGTGCGTTCTTCGTCGCCCAGGAGCTCAAGAGCACGCCGCCGCTCGTGCAGGACGTCAAGGTCACGCCGTTCTTCTCGCCCAACCGCGACGGCCGCTTCGACCGGGCGCGCGCGTCGTTCTTGCTCAAGCGCACCGACGACGTCACGGTGACGGTCATCGACCGCGCGGGCGACGAGGTGCGCCAGCTGCGCAACAACCGGCGGCTGCCGCTCCACCAGCGCATGGCGATCGTCTGGGACGGCCGCGACACGGCTCGTCGAACGGTCCCCGACGGCGTCTACCGGATCAGGGTGAGCCTGCGCCGACAGGGGCGCTCGGTGACGCTGCCGCGCAACATCCGCAAGGACACGCGGCCGCCGAACGTGATCGTGACCTCGATCGGCCCGCTGCGCGACAAGCTCCCGCGCCCGGAGCTGTTCCCGAACACCAAGGGCGAGCCGGCCCGCGTCTCGTTCCTCGCGCCCGGCCACCGCAAGGAGGTGCTCGTCTACCGCACCGACGTGCGCCCGGTGCGCCCGGTCTTCGACACGCCCGTCAGGCTCGCCGACGACGCGACGCGCTGGACCTGGGACGGCACGGCCGACGGCCGCCGCGTCGCGCCGGGCACGTACCTGGTGGTCGTGCGGGTCCGCGACCAGGCCGGCAACGTCGGGTCGTCGGCGCCGGTCCCGCCGCGCCTGCTCTTCGGCGAGCGGCTGCGCGGCCGCGGCGGCATCACGGTGCGCTACCTGACCGCGCAGGCCCCGAGCGCGCCGGTCAAGGCGGGCGAGCAGGCGAGCGTGGCGGTCGACTCCGTCGATCAGAACTTCAGCTGGACCGTGCGCCGCGTCGGCGATCGCCAGATCCGCAAGCGCGGCCGCGGGACCCGTACCCGGGTCGTGCACTTCGGCGCGCCCGGCGGCAAGTCCGGGCTCTACATCTTCGAGGCCCGCACGCGCACGCGGCGGGTCGCCGCGCCGCTCGTGGTGCAGTCCCAGCAGGAGCGCGACGTGCTCGTCGTCCTGCCGCTGACCACGTGGCAGGGCTTCAACCCCGTCGACGACGACGGCGACGGGCGCCCGAACACGCTCGGCGCCGGGCTGGCTGTGCGAATCGCGCGCCCGTACGTCAAGAGCGGCCTGCCCGCCCAGCTGCCGCGCCAGGAGGCGCTCCTGCTCGCGCAGCTCGATCGCAGCGGCCGGCGCTATGACCTCACCACCGACGTCGCGCTCGCGCGCGGGCTGGGGCCGCAGCTGGCCGGCCATCGCGGCGTGATCCTGGCGGGCGACACGCGCTGGCTGGACGCCGGCGTCGCACGGGACCTGCGCGCCTTCGTGCGCAGCGGCGGGCGCCTGCTGTCGGTCGGGACCGATTCGCTGCGCCGCAGCGTCACGCTCGACGACGCGCGCGACAGCGCGCTGTCGCCCACGCCGCCGACCGCACGCGACCTCTTCGGCGCCCGTCTGCGACCGGTCGTGCGCGAGCCCGTGTCGCTGGTCAACGTCGTCGACCAGATCGCGCTCTTCGGCGGGACCGAGGGGCTCTTCCCCGGGATCGACGCCTTCGAGCAGACGCTGGACGTGCGCGGCGGCGCACGCGCCGTGGCGGCCGCCGCCGCGACCCAGCCGGGCGACCGCCAGGTGATCGTCGCCTCGCGCCTCGGGACGGGACTGGTCATCCGCCCGGGCCTGCCGGACTTCTCGGCCAAGCTGCGCTCCAGCCCCGAGCTGGCCACCTTTCTGCAGCGCACGTGGGCCCTGCTGAGGCGCCGGTGATCGCCGCCGTCACAGCCCTCGGCGACTTCGTCCAGACGGCGGGGGTCGTGGTCGCGGCGCTGCTCGCCGCCGGCGTCCTGCTCGCGCGCTCGCCGCGTGCGCGAGCGGCCGCCATGCTGCTGGCGCTCGTGCTCACGCCGGTGCTGCTGGTCGCGAACATCTGGTCCTCGCCGCAGCTGCACCCGCTGCGCGAGCGCCCGCTGCTGGCGCTCGCCGCGGCCGGTGCCGGGCTCGTGATCCTGGCGCTCGCCGCGTTCGCGATCCACCGCCGCCCGGAGCTGCTCGCGCTGGCCGCTGCGGCGGCGCTCCCGTTCCGGGTGCCGATCGCGTCCGGCGGGGACACGGCGAACCTGCTGGTGCCGCTGTACCTCGTCATCGCCGCCGGCGTCCTCGCCTACGCCGTGCCGCGGCTGCGCGCGCCGCCGAGCCTGGACGACGAGCCCGAGGAGCATCCCCGCGGCCTGATCGAGTGGCTGCTGGCCGCCACCGTCGTCCTCTACGCCGCCCAGTCGGCCTACTCCAGCGGCTTCGACGTGGCGCTCTCGCAGGTCATCTTCTTCTACGTCCCGTTCGCGCTGCTGTACGCGCTGCTCGTGCGGCTGGACTGGACCCCGCGGCTGGCGGCCCGCTGTCTCGTCGTCGTGCTCGTGCTCGCGACGGCGTTCGTCGGGATCGGCTTCGTGGAGTACGCCAAGCGCGAGCTGCTGCTCAATCCCAAGGTCATCAGCTCCAACCAGTTCGAGTCCTACTTCCGCGTCAACTCGCTGTTCTTCGACCCCAACATCTACGGGCGCTTTCTCGCGACGGTCATGCTCGCCCTGACGGCGGTGCTGCTGTGGGCGCGGCGCCCGCTCGTCGCAGCCGGCTGCGCCGCCGCGCTCGCCCTGCTGTGGGCCGGCCTCGTGCTCACCCTCTCGCAGTCGTCGTTCACCGCGCTGCTGGCCGGCCTCGCCGTGCTCGGCGCGCTGCGCTGGGGCACGGCGCGGATGGCGGCGCTCGTGGGGCTGCTGGCCGTCGCGGCGCTGGCGGTCGTGCTGGCTGCGCCGGGCGCGGTCGGCCTGGACCAGTCGACCAACAACGCCACCAGCGGGCGCTCGACGCTCGTCCGCGGCGGCGTCGACCTCTTCACCGCCAAGCCGCTGACCGGATGGGGCGCGGGGGCCTTCAAGACCGAGTACCGCGGCCACGAGCGCTCGTCCAACGCGCGGGCGTCGGCGGCGTCGCACACGATCCCCATCACCGTCGCCGCAGAGCAGGGCGTGGTGGGCCTGGCGCTGTATCTCGTGCTCCTCGTCGCGGCGATCTGGGGGCTGCTGCGGGGGGCGCGGGCGTCGGTCACGCGGGCGGCGATCGCCGCCGCGTTCGTCGCGCTCGTCGTGCACACGATGCTCTACGCGGCGTTCCTCGAGGACCCGCTGGCCTGGGCGCTGCTGGCGCTCGGAACCGCGCTCGCACCCGCAGCGCGGCGGGCAGCCGAGCCCGAGCCCGAGCCGGCGCCCATGACGGCCGAGCCGCGTCCCGCGACGCCGTGACGGGCGCCCGGGAGCGCTGGGCGATGGGCGCGCTTGCGCTCGCCGCCGTCGCCCTCTGGGCGCTGGCGCCGACGTATCCGGACTACGACGCCTATCAGCACCTCGTCTGGGGCCGCGACCTGCTGCACGGCGTGGCGCCCGGCTTCGAGACGTTCGCCGCCCCGACGCAGCACCCGCTCTACCTCGCGCTGGCGGCGCTGCTGTCGCTCGCCGGGCAGGACGCCGACCGCCTGCTCGTGCTGGTGACGGTCCTGAGCCTCGTCGCGCTGACGGCGGGCGCCTACGTGCTCGCGCGCGGGCTGTTCGGCACGTGGCCGGCCGTGGCGGCCGCGTTCTTCGTCGGGTCGAGCTTCGCCTTCCTGCTGTACGCCGTGCGCGCCTTCGTCGACGTCCCGTTCCTCGCGCTCGTGGTCTGGGCGGCCGCGCTCGAGGTCGCGCGGCCGCGGCGCGGGCAGGCCCCGATGGCGCTGCTCGCGCTGGCGGGCCTGCTGCGCCCGGAGGCATGGGTGCTCGCAGGCCTGTACTGGCTGTGGTGCCTGCCCGGACGCGATCTGCGCGTGCGCTTCGGGCTGCTCGCGCTCGTCGTCGTGTCCCCGCTGATCTGGGCCCTCGTCGACCTCGCGGTCACGGGCGACCCGCTCTTCAGCCTGCATTCCACGAGCAGCCTTGCCGAGGCGCTCGGGCGCGAGCGCGGCCTGCGCCACGTCCCGCGCTCGTTCGTCACGTTCCTCGCCGACGTCGCACGGCCGCCGGTGGCGGCGGCGGGCGTCATCGGGCTCGTCCTCGCGCTGCGCCGCTTCGGGATCGTGCGGATGGCCGTCCCGCTCGCGCTGCTGGGCGCCGGCGCGCTGACGTTCGCCGGCACCGGCGTCGCCGGGCTGGCGATCCTGCCGCGCTACCTGACGGTGCCCGCGATCGCGCTGTGCCTGTTCGCCGGCCATGCCGTGCTCGGCTTCGTCTCGCTTCCGCCGGGCCCGCTGCGATCGCGCTGGCGGCTGGCCGCGATCGGGGCGCTGGTCGTCGGCGTCGCGTTCTTCGCCGTGAAGGCCGCGAGCTTCGACCGCCTGCGCGCCGAGCTGCGCTTCATCGATCGCACGCACGCCCAGGTGTCGGCGCTGCTCGACGCCCCGCAGGTGCGCGCGGGGCTGCGCTGCGGCGCGCTGACGTTCCCCACCTACCGGCTCGTGCCCGATGCGCGCTGGCTGCTGCACGCGGACGCGCGGCGGGTGCGCTCGCGCGCGCAGGACCCGGCGCCCGGCGCCGTGGCGGTCTACATCGCGGGCGACCAGAAGTTCGAGCGGCGCTTCGGGCGCGCGGACGGCGTCGCTCGCGCGACGAACCGCCTGCCTGCGGGCCGCCCCGATCTGCGCCAGGGCCCGTTCGCGGTCTACGTGCGCTGCAACCAGTCGAGTGGGGCGTCCACGAACGTGGACGACCCACTAGCGCGGGATACGCTCGTCGAAGCGCGGCAGGCCGTCGTCGGGGATCGGCTCCCAGGCAGCGGCGTAGGCGACGAACTGGCGCGCGCTCGGGCGCACGCCGGGGTCGCCGTCGAGCGCGCCGAGGCGGACCGCGACGATCTCCCCGCCGCCGGGCTCGCGGGTCAGCACGGCCGACCCGCAGGCAGCGCAGAAGACCTTCTCGCGTCCGTCGGGCGGCGCCCACGCGCGCAGGTGCTCCTCGCCGGCAGTGAAGACGAGCGATCCCGGCCGGATGCGCGCCGAGGCCGAGGCGGCCGTGCCCGTGCGTCGCTGGCAGCGCGTGCAGTGGCAGTAGATCGCCGCGACGAGCTCGGCGCCGATCTCGAAGCGCACGGCGCCGCAGCCGCAGCCGCCGGTGAGGGGGACGAAGGCCATCGCCGAATCGTAGTGCGGAGGCGTTGCGGCGAGCCCGACGGCGCGCCCGCGTAGTCTGGCGCCCATGCAACGCAAGTGGTGGACCCTGCTCGCCGTCTGCCTGGCGACGTTCATGTTGCTGCTCGACATCACGATCGTGAACGTCGCGCTGCCCGACATCTCCGACGAGCTGAACACGAGCTTCAGCGACCTGCAGTGGGTCATCGACGCCTACGCGCTCATGCTGGCCGCGCTGCTGCTGACGGCCGGCTCGCTCGCCGACCTGCTCGGCCGCCGGCGCGTGTTCGCCTTCGGCCTGGCGAGCTTCACGTTCGCGTCGGTGCTCTGCGCGCTGGCGCCGAGCGCGCTCGTCCTGATCCTCGCCCGCGGCGCGCAGGGGATCGGCGGAGCGGCGATGTTCGCGACGTCGCTGGCGCTGCTGGCCCAGGAGTTCCAGGGCCGCGAGCGCGGCACGGCCTTCGGCATCTGGGGTGCGACGACCGGGGCCGCCGTGGCGATCGGCCCGCTCGTCGGCGGCGCGCTGACCAGCGGCTTCGGCTGGCCGTCGATCTTCTACCTCAACGTGCCGATCGGCATCGCGACGATCGCGATCACGCTGCGCAAGCTGCCGGAATCGCGCGACGAGCGCGCGGGCGCGATCGACTGGCCCGGGCTCGTGACGTTCAGCGCCGCGCTGTTCATGCTCGTCTTCGCGCTCATCCGCGGCAACGAGGAGGGCTGGGGCAGCGCGGTGATCGTCTCGCTGCTGCTGGCGTCGGCACTGCTGCTGGCGCTCTTCATCGCGGTCGAGCGCCGCCGCGAGAGCCCGATGTTCGACCTCTCCCTGTTCGGCAACCGCACGTTCGTGGGGGCCTCGATCGCGGCCTTCACCCTGTCGGCGTCGATGTTCGCGATGTTCCTCTACATCACGCTCTACGTGCAGACGATCCTCGGCTACGGCCCGCTGGAGACCGGGCTGCGCTTCCTGCCGATCACCGCGCTGTCGTTCGTCGCGGCGGCCGTCTCGGGCAAGCTCACCGCCAAGCTGCCGGCCCGCGGCCTGCTGGGCGGCGGCCTGCTGCTGGTCGGGCTCGGGCTGGAGCTGATGCGCGGCGTCGACGCCGGCTCGGGCTGGACCGTTCTGCTGCCCGGCTTCATCCTCGCCGGCATCGGGATCGGGACGATCAACCCCTCGATCGCCAACGCCGCGATCGGCGTCGTGCATCCGGCGCGCAGCGGGATGGCATCGGGGATCAGCTCGACGTTCCGGCAGGTCGGCATCGCCACCGGGATCGCCGGGCTCGGCGCGATCTTCCAGAGCCAGATCACCCAGCACCTGGCCTCCGCGCTCGCCGGCACGCCGGGCGCCGGTCGCGGCGACGGCCTGGCCCACGCGGTCAGCGCCGGCGGGGCGCCGCAGGTGATCGCGGCCACGCCCCCCGCCGGGCGCGCGCCCCTGCAGCACGCGATCGACGTCGCGTTCACGTCGGCGCTCAACGACATCCTGCTCGTGGCCGCCGTCATCGCGGTCGCCGGCGGCCTGGCGTCGCTGGCGCTCGTGCGCGGCAGCGACTTCATCGGCCATGGGCCCGCGCCCGAGCCGGTGGCGCCCGAGCCCGCCCCCGTACCGGGCTAGGGCCGCTTCTGGCCGATGCGCCAGATCTCGACGTCGAGCCCCAGCACCGGGTGGGGCGCGTGCATCTCGATGCTCATCCCGAGCTTGCGCGCGACCGACTGCGAGCGCGCGTTGGCGGGATGGATGATCGAGATCAGCTCTGCAAGCCCCAGCCGGCCGAGCGCGTCGTCGCGGGCCGCGACGGCCGCCTCGGTGGCCAGACCGCGCCCCCAGGCCGCGCGCGCCAGGCGCCATCCGAGCTCGGGGCGGCCGGTGACCTGCGGCAGGAAGCTGGGATAGGCCACGCCGGTGAAGCCGATGAACCCGCCGTCGAGCAGCTCCACGGCCCAGTGCCCGAAGCCGTGGGTCCCCCAGTGCTCGGCGGCCCGGGCGCAGAAGATCGCGACCGCGGCCTCGTCCGTGGGGGCGTTGAGGTAGCGGGTGACCTCGGGGTCGCGGTTGATCGCGGTCATCGGCGCGACGTCCCCGTCGCGCCAGCGGCGCAGTCGCAGGCGCTCGGTGCGCAACTCGTCGACGCCGGCCATGCGGCGGCTCAGGCCACGCCGAGCGCCCGCAGCCGCTCCCACAGCGGCGCGTTGACGTTCTCGGCCGTCTGCTCGAGCGCCCAGGCGCGCAGCTGCGCGTCCGGGCGCACCCGCGCGCCGGCCTGTTCGCGCAGGGCGGCGACGAACGCGTCTGCGTCGGCGGCGGTCGTCACCGCGCGGTCCCAGGTGTGCACGCCGGCGAGCTCCGGGGAGATCGTGCGACGCCCCAGGCGGGCGTACTTGAGGATCCGGTAGGGCAGCGCGGCATCGTTGAACGGCTCCACGCGAAAGGGCAGGATGCCGACGTCGGCGCAGAGGATCAGCCGCGCTGCGGCCTCGTCGGACTGGCGCCCGAGCCAGACGAGGTTCGGCGCGCTGCGACACCAGGCGAAGTCCGGGTCGTCGCGGCACTCGTCCTCGTGCCAGGCGCCGACGAGCAGCGCGACGAGCTCGGGCATGCGCTCGGCGACGGCGCGCAGCAGCGCCCAGTCGGTGCGCCAGCCGAGGTGCCCCAGCGACACGGCGATGACCGCGGCGCCGGGATCGGGTGCCGGGAAGGAGTCGGCGGCGAGGCCGACGAGCTGGGCCTCGCGGCCGGCCTCGCGCTCGAGCTCGGCGAGCTTGCCGGAGACGACGAACGTCAGCGCCGAGCGCGACGCCGCGGCCTCGTGCAGCGCGGCCAGGCGCGCGCGCATCCGCGGCGACGCGTCGTAGGCGACCTCGTAGCGGTCCCAGCGCCCGTACCAGAGCTCGGCCTGCGGCCGGGCGGCGAGCAGCGCCTGCGCGAGCGGCCACTGCACCGGGTGGAAGATCGCGACGGCGGCGAGGTCGCCGTCGAGCGCGCGCAGCAGCCGGCGGGCGGTCTTGCGGGCGAGGCGCTCGCGCAGCAGGCGGGGCAGGCGGGCGATCGCGCCG
>JAXDFS010000011.1:0-10221 GCA_034665465.1 Solirubrobacteraceae bacterium | reverse complement strand
GAGCCAGGCCCAGGCCCACGCACAGAGCGATCGCCACGATCGACAGGACCTCGAAGCGCACGCCCTGCGCCAGCACGAGCGGTAGGCGGATCGCCTGCACGAGCGCGATGCCCGCCAGGCAGGTCGTCGCCGCCGAGCGCAGCATCGCCTCGCGCCGGTTCAGCGTGGTTGCCGTCTCCGTCATCGCCTCGTCGCCTGGTCTGGGCCTGAGATCCGTCCCTCAGGGACAGATGTCCCAGCCGAACATCATGTTGTGGTCCTCGTGGGCCAGGTTGTGGCAGTGCGCGACGTAGGGGCCCGTGAAGGTGCGGAACCGGCGGGAGATCACGACCTCCTCGGACGGGTCCAGCGCGATCACGTCCTCCTTGCCGGTGTCGTCGGGGTGCCTGCCGTCGGGCGCCACCTGGCCGTTGCGCGCGACCACCCGGTGCTCCTCCATGTGGAGGTGCAGGGGGTGCACCCAGCCGCCGCCGCCGTTGCGGATCCGCCAGGTGGCGGCGGAGTCCTTCTTGACGGAGATCATCGGCTTGTCGGGCTCGAAGGA
This sequence comes from Solirubrobacteraceae bacterium, assembly GCA_034665465.1. Classification (GTDB taxonomy): domain Bacteria; phylum Actinomycetota; class Thermoleophilia; order Solirubrobacterales; family Solirubrobacteraceae; genus CADCVQ01. The sequence continues at coordinate 9,677 of JAXDFS010000011.1, read as the reverse complement.
CTGCCCGTTGATCAGCCACTCGGTCTCGGGATCGCTGGAGGAGCTGCCCCGCTGGAGCTCGAACGTGGGAATGCTGCTGTCCTTGACGGACGCCAGGGCGCCGGGGACGAGGTCCGGGACGGCGCGCAGCGTGGCCGGGATGACGCTCAGGTCGGGCTCCGGCGGGTCGTCGCCGATGACGATCTTCATGACCGGGATCTTGTAGTTGGGGTCCGCGGCGTCCCACATGCGGCCCGTCGTCATCTTCATGACGTCGACGAGGTAGATCTCGTCGCCGGGCTTCGTGGGAGTGCCGTCGAGGTACTTCGTGAAGTCGACGATGACCTCGCGGCGCTTCGCGGGCCACAGCTCGAAGTTGTCGCGGACGATCGGCTGGGGCAGCAGGCCGCCCTCGTTGGCGATCTCGACGAACTTCATGCACTGCTGGCCGTCGGGCAGGCGGTACTGGCCCTGCAGCTCGTCGCCGGTGTAGCCCAGCGAGGCCGACGACTTCGGCCCCGAGTTGGAGTGCATGAGCTTGAAGTCGTAGATGCGCGAGATCGAGCAGTCCAGGAAGCGCAGGCGGTACTTGCGCCGCTTGACCTCCATCACCGGATAGGCCGTGCCGTTGACGGTGAAGATGTCACCGACGAAGCCGTGGTTGGGGAAGTGGCGGAAGTAGGTCTTGCCCCACCACTCCGGGTGCGTCTCGCCGTTGCCGGTATGGGCGTCCTTGTGCGGCGTGACGCCGTCGTCGAGCCGGCAGTCGAAGAAGGCCAGCGGGACGTCGTAGTCGACGTCGAAGGCGCCGTCCGCGTAGTTCTTGCGGCGACCGGGCAGCCGCAGCCCGTCGGCCTTCGTCTCGTCGCCGTTGTCGATCTTCGGGTCGTAGATCGGCATGAGTCCGACCATGCCCTTGTAGACGTTGGCGCCGGTGTGGCCGTGGACGTGGTCGTGAAACCAGAAGAACGACTGCTTCTCGCGGTCGTCGCCGCCGGCGGGGTAGCCCAGGTACATCTGGTCGACCCACTCGCCCGGCTCGAAGGCGGCCTCGTGGGTGTAGCGCCCGAAGGGACCGAAGCGATGGTAGGCGTAGTGGGGGTTGCCGTCGGACTCCGGCGCCGTGTGGCCGTTGTGCAGGTGCGTCAGGAGCGCGTGGTTGGGCGCCCCGAAGTCCTGGCGGTCGAAGCCGTTGTCGACGTCGAGGTGGTTCTCGAAGCGCACGAGCGAGGCGCGCCCGTACTCGGCGTTGATCCGCGGGCCCGGGAAGGTCGAGTTGAAGCCGTAGATCGTGCTCTGCGGCAGGACCGTGGGGTTGGCGTTGCGGGCGCCCGGAGGGACGACGTTCTTGCCGAAGCTGTTGATGGGCTGCACCGGCGAGGTCGTGAAGCTGTGGCCGGCCACCTGCGCCTTGATCTGGTAGACGAGCGGCGTCTTGCTCAGCCACTTCCACTTCGCGGTCGGCCCGCCGCCCGGCCAGCACTGGTGGGCTCCGAGCGTCTGGAGATAGTCGTTCTTGTAGACGTTCGTCGGGCTGGCGGGGAGACAGTCCGACTTGCCCGGGGCGGGAAGGCCGCCCTTGGAGTCCCACCTGGTCGGATCGACCGGCCGCATCGCCATGGGGATGGTGAGCGCGTCGTGAAAAGGCTTGGTGATCAGCGGACTGGTCGGGAAGGCCTCGAGATAGACGCTTCCGCCGCCGGAGCCCATGCCCTTCGGAACGGTCAGCCCGGATGCGGTGAGCGCGAACATCCCTGCGCCGCCTGCGCTCAGCTGAAGCATGCTCCTGCGCGTCAGGCGAATCTTGGCGTCCCTGCTCATGTGCTCCATCTCCGTTCGGTGCGTTGCATCGGTTCGACGCCGTCTGGCCCCCGCGTCCATTTCCACGAGGAAGAATGCGTGGCGGGCGGGTGCTCGCACATGAGCACGCCATGCACAGTGCGCGGGGCCACTCGCGCACATGGCCGCGGTGCGAACTGCGCTCGGGGTGTCCTCCGACGGACCTCCGCAGGAACTACAAACGGCTGGTCGCGCCGGGCCTTCCGTCGGGCGGATCGGTCAGGCGGGCTGGGGTCGGTCGCGCAGCTTGCCGCTCGACCAGGTCGCGTAGGCGCGGGCCGCCGAGCGGTCCTGGCGCTCGTCGGTGTGCTGGATGCCCACGCCGTTGCCGTCGTCCTGGTTGATGAGCCCGCAGTACTGCTCGCTGACCGAGCTCACGCCCACGAGGTTGGGCGGCGGGTCCGCGCGCCATTGCTCGAGCTGAGCGAGCGCGCGCGCGTGGACCTTCTCGCGGGTGAAGCGGAGCTCGAGCTCGCCCCGCGTGGCCCCTGGCGCCTGCGAGCGGATCCAGCCCTCGGGCCCGGCGTCGGGATCGCCGGGGTCACACCACTCGACGCGCTCGGCGTCGACGGAGACGTACACCGGCTCGCCGGCGCCCGATTCCAGGACGCCGCGGATGCTCACCCCGTAGAACGCGCCGTCGCGCGTGACGCGCAGATCGCCCATGCGACGAGGATATCCAGCGCCCGCCGTCGCGCGGCGCGATGCCGCGGGCACGCATCTGCGAGCCTGCCGGGATGCTCGGACCCCTACTCGATCGCCTGCGCGCCGGATTCCCGTACATCATCGCGCTCGCGCTGCCGTTTGCCGGGCTCGCCCTCGCAGCGGTGAAGCTCAGCGCGGGCGACGGCGAGGACGCGCTGCGGCTGCTCGGCGCGACGCTGCTGGGCGTCGCGCTCTACGCGCTGCTGCTGACCGGCTGACCGGCTACTGCACCGCGATCCCGGCCTGCGCGACTCCCGCCTGCAGCGCGTCGAGCCCGAAGCCGTCGACCGGGCCGAGGGCCCCACTGCCGAGCAGCCCGCCCGCGGCGGCGCGCAAAGCCGCCCAGGCGAGCATCCCGGCGGTGAAGTCATAGGGGTTGGCGCCCGTCAGCCGCACGGTGGCCAGCGCCTCGCCGCCGGCGCCGGTGGCCACCGCCACGATGTGCGAGCGCGCCTTCGCCCGCGTCGCGGCGTCGGGCCCGCCGCTGGAGCCCTTGACGAAGCGGCCGGCGGTCGCCCCGATCGCCGCGCGGACGCCGGGCAGCCGCGTCACGAGCGCGGTGGCGGCCGAGACGGCCTGCAGCGGCCGCGACGCGGGGCCGAACCAGCCCAGCCACACGTTCGCGTCGCGCAGGCCCGGATGGATGCGCGGCAGCGCGAACTGCTCGGTGGCGCCGACCGAGATCGCCGGGCGGCCGTCGAGCTCGCGGACGTGGCGCGCCGCGCGCTCGGTCACGAGGCGCCCGCCGCGATAGGCGTACCCCGGCTCGGACAGCATGCCGGCCGCCGATGCGCGCGTGCCGCCGCTGGCCTGCGCGCCGCCGCGACCGCTGACGAAGTAGCCGACGTCCACGCCCACGGCCGCGGCGCCGGCCTCGCGCAACGCGAGCGCGCCTGCGAGGTTGCCCGGCACGTAGTCGTAGCCCAGGGCGGTGAGCAGCCCGCAGCCGGCCCGCTCGGCCGCCGGGCCGTGGCGCTCGAACACCGCGCGGATGAACGGCGGCTCGCCTGTCGAGTCGATGTAGTGCGCGCCGCAGCTCAGCGCGGCAAGCACCCCGACCTCGCCCCAGCGCAAAAACGGCCCGACCGTGCAGACGAGCACGTCGCCGGGCCCTGCGAGGGCGGCCAGGGCCGCGGCGGCGCCCGGCGCGGTCGCGTCCACGACCGCGGTGTCGAGGTCGCCGAGTCCCTCGGCGAGCGCGCGCAGGCGCTCGGCGCTGCGTCCCACGAGCAGCGGCCGCGCGCCGAGCGCGACCAGCGCGCAGGCCGTCAGCTCGCCCGTGAAGCCAGTTGCCCCGAAGAGCACGACGCGCCCCGCCATCTGTCGAAAGCTAGCGCGCCCGGGGCCGGCTGGTGGCTGGCGCGCGCGGACCTCAGCCTCGACCTCAGCTGCAGATGCGTCCGGGAGGTGGCTTTCCTCTACGCTGCGAGCGATGGACGAACGGGTCCTGGCCGAGAGGCTGATCACCTATGACACGTCCACCGGTGACGGCCTCCGCGCGGCAGTCGGCTTCGTCAAGGGCTGGCTCGAGGCGCGCGACATCCCCGTGGAGGGGCGCGAGTTCGGAGGGCTGCCGGTGGTGCTCGTCGACGTCGGGCCGCGCGACGGCCCGGCGGTGATCTTCCACGGCCACGTCGACGTGGTGCCTGCGCACGAGGAGCAGTTCGTCCCGCGCGTGGAGGGCGACAGGCTCATCGGCCGCGGCGCCTACGACATGAAGGGCGGCCTCGCCGCGATGATGTGCGCGCTGCACGACGTCGCCGCCAACGGCAGGGTCCGGGTGCGCTTCGTCTGCGTCCCCGACGAGGAGTCCGAGGACGTCGAGAACCGGGCGACGGACGCGCTCGTGCAGGAGGGCCTGCGGGCCGACTTCGCCATCACCGGGGAGCCGACGGACCTGCACATCGGCGTTCAGGCGAAGGGGGTTCTGGCGGTCCGCGTCGAAGTCAGCGGGATCGCCGCGCACGGCTCGACGCCCTGGGCCGGCGACAACGCGATCCTCAAGGCCTACGACGTGTTCCGCCGCATCGAGACCCTTCCCTTCAGCCGCGAGTCCTCCGACCTCTTCGACCGGCCCTCGATCAACGTGTCGAGGATCGTCGGCGGCGACGCCTTCAACAAGGTGCCAGACCGCTGCGCGATGGACGTCGACATCCGCTTTTTGCCCAATCAGGACGCGGGCGAGATCCTCGCCGACATCCGCGCGCTCGAGGACGTGCGCATCGTCAAGACCTTCCAGCGCGCCCCGGCGCGCGTCTCGCGCCAGAACCCGTACGTGCGCGCGCTGCGCGAGGCCGTCTCCAAGTCGCTGGACGGCGAGGCGCTGTCGATCGGGCGCGACGGCGCCTCCGACGCGATCTCGTTCCTCGAGGCGGGGGTGCCCGCGGTCGAGTTCGGCCCCACCGGGGGCGGGCACCACGGGCCCGAGGAGTGGGTCTCGATCGACTCGCTCGCGCGCTACCGCCAGGCGCTGGGCGACTTTGTGACCGGCCTGCCGGGCTGGCTGGCCGCCACGGCCGCCTCGGCGAGCACCCCGCTGCGGGCGGTCGACGGCGGGCGGCCGGCACCGTGAGCCCCGAGCTGCCGCCCCGGCTGGGCCTCGCGATGGCGAAGCGATTCGCCATCGGCGCCGTCCTGATCGTCCTGCTCTCGGCGACGGCGGTCGCAAGCGGCGTGCTGCTCCAGGTCCACACGAGCATCCAGATCTTCCAGGAGAACTCGATCCCGATCCCCAACATCAAGAACGAGCTCGACGACGTCGCGCCCGGCCAGCCGCAGACGATCCTCGTGCTCGGCGCCGACAAGCGCTTCACGGACGGCAAGGGCGATCCGGTGCGCTCGGACACGATCATCCTCGTGCGCCTGGACCCCGACAAGAAGTCGACGGCCATCATGTCGATCCCGCGCGACCTGAAGGTGCAGATCCCCGGCCACGGTACGGACAAGATCAACGCCGCCTACGCCGAGGGCGGCCCGCGGCTGACGGTCCGGACGGTCAAGCAGCTCATCGGGCTGCCGATCAGCCACGTCGTCAACGTGAACTTCAACGGCTTCCAGCGCGCGGTCAACCGCCTGGGCTGCGTCTACACCGACATCGACCGCCGCTACTTCAACGCGCACGGCGGCCCCGGCGGCTTCGCCACGATCGACCTCAAGCCCGGCTACCAGAAGCTCTGCGGCAAGGACTCGCTGGACTTCGTGCGCTATCGCCACACCGACGACGACTTCGTCCGCGCGGCGCGCCAGCAGGAGTTCCTGCGCCAGGCCAAGGACCAGATCGGCCTCGGCAAGATCTTCGGCGACCGCAACGAGCTGCTGCGGATCTTCGGGCGCTACACGCAGACCGACATCGCCAAGAACAACGACGCGGCGATCCTGCGCCTGCTCAAGCTCGCCTACGAGTCCTCCAAGAACCCGATCCAGGAGGTGCACTTCCGCGGCGAGCAGGCCGGCACGAGCCCCTACGTCGAGATCACGCCGGACAACCTGCGCCGGACGATCGACGAGTTCATCAACGTCGCCCTGATCGGCCAGGCCTCGGGCACCGGCGCGTCCAAGCCCAAGAGCTCCAGGCCCAGGCGCATCAAGACGAAGCGGGCCCTCGCGCCGGGCCTGATCCTGGCGAAGAAGGCCGGCGAGGACCACGTCATCGACATCGCCGCCAACCTCCCCAACCTGCCGGTCTACTACCCCAAGGCGATCCTCGGGCGGGGCGGCTACGTCCGCGACAGCCCGCGCTCCTACGACATCTTCGACCGCAACAAGAACAAGTACCGCGCCTACCGGATCGTGCTGGCGCAGGGCGACAACGGCCAGTACTACGGGGTCCAGGGCATGACCTGGAAGGCGCCGCCGATCCTCGACAACCCGACCGACGAGGTCCGCATGCGCAAGCGGACCTACCAGCGCTACTTCGACGGTCACAAGCTGCGGCTGATCGCGTGGAAGACGCCCAAGGCGGTCTACTGGGTCTCCAACACGCTGTCGAAGTCACTGACGAACGCGCAGATGATGGACATCGCACGCTCACTGCAGCGGATCGGGCAGTAACCTGCCCGCCGAATGAGCGACGGCCGCGAGCCCATCGGTGTCATCGGCACCGGCTATGTCGGACTCGTGACCGCCGCGGGCTTCGCGCACCTCGGCAGCGAGGTGTACTGCATCGACATCGATGCGGACAAGATCGCGCGCCTGCAGGCCGGCGAGATCCCGATCTACGAGCCCGGCCTGGCGGACATGGTCGCCGAGCACCGCGACCGGATGCACTTCTCGACGCGGATCGAGGACGCGCTCGAGCACGCGCGGCTGCTGTTCGTCGCCGTCGGCACGCCGCCGACCTACTCCGGCGACGCCGACCTCAGCGCCGTGCACGCCGTCGTCGACGCGATCCCGGCCTCCGACGACCACGCGCTCGTCATGAAGTCGACCGTGCCGGCGGGCACCGGCGCCTCGATCAAGCGCGTCCTGGCCGAGCGCGGCAAGCAGGGGCTGAGCTACGTCTCCTGCCCCGAGTTCCTCAAGGAGGGCTCGGCGATCAAGGACTTCCTGTCGCCCGACCGCGTCGTGGTCGGCGACGACGGCGACTGGGCCGGCGATGCCGTCGTCGAGCTCTACGCGCCCCTCGGGGCACCGCTCGTGCGCACCGACATCGCGTCCGCGGAGATGGTCAAGCTCGCCTCCAACGCCTTTCTCGCCACGAAGATCTCGTTCATCAACGAGATCGCGAACGTCTGCGAGGAGACCGGGTCCGACGTCGTGGAGGTCGCGCGGGGGATGGGCCTGGACGACCGGATCGGACACAAATTCCTGCAGGCCGGGATCGGCTTCGGCGGCTCCTGCTTTCCGAAAGATGTCAACGCACTCAAACAGCTCGCGGGCAACTCCGGCTATCACTTTCAGTTGCTCAACGCCGTCATCGAGGTCAACGAGCTGCAGAAGCGCCGTGTCATCAGCAAGCTCCAGAAGCACCTCGGCTCACTCGTCGGGCGCACGATCTGCCTGCTCGGCCTCGCCTTCAAGCCGAACACCGACGACATGCGCGAGGCGTCCTCGCTGGTCCTGAGCGCGCGGCTGCAGGCCGACGGGGCGCACATCCGCGTGTACGACCCGGTCTCCGAGGACGAGGCGCGCGAGCTCATCCGCGGGGTGTACTTCGCCGAGGACGCGCTCGACGCCGTCGCGGGGGCGGACGCGGTCGTGCTCGTCACCGAATGGGACGAGTTCCTGAAACTGGACTGGAACGAGGTCGCGCACCGGATGGCGGGCACGCTCGTGCTCGACGGGCGCAACGCCCTGGACGCCGCGGCGGTGACCGCCGCCGGTCTCACCTATGAAGGCATCGGCCGCGGAACACTGACATCCTCGCGGTGATGCGCGTCACCGGTGACCCATGCAGGCCGTGATCCTCGTCGGCGGTGAAGGGACGCGCCTGCGGCCGCTGACGTCGAGCGTGCCCAAGCCGGTGCTGCCGCTCGTCGACCGGCCGATGATGGTCTACATGCTCGAATGGCTGCGCGGCCACGGCATCGACGACGTGATCATGTCCTGCGGCTTCAAGGCCACCAAGGTGCGGGCGGTCCTCGGCGACGGCTCGCAGCTCGGCATCCGCCTGCGCTTCGTCGAGGAGCCCGACCCGCGGGGCACCGCCGGCGCGCTGAAGTTCGCCGAGGACCTGCTCGACGAGCGCTTCCTCATGCTCAACGGCGACGTGCTCACCGACCTCGACCTCTCGGCGCAGATCGCCCAGCACGAGCGCACCGGCGCGATCGGCACGCTCGCGCTCGTGCCGGTACCCGATCCGACGAGCTACGGCCTCGTGCGCCTGCACGACGACGGCTCGGTGCAGGAGTTCCTCGAGAAGCCCTCGGCCGACACGGTGCTGGACACGAACCTCATCTCCGCCGGCGCCTACGTCCTGGAGCGCTCGGTGCTGGACATGATCGCCCCCGACCGCAAGGTCTCGATCGAGCGCAAGGTCTGGCCGGCGCTCGTCGGCGAGGGCCTCTACGGCTTCGTGGACGAGCAGGCCTACTGGCTCGACGTCGGCACGCCCGACCGCTACCTGCAGGCCACCTTCGACATCCTCGAGGGCAACGTGCGCACGGGCGTCGCCGACGTGCTCGGCGACGGCTTCCTCTCGATCGACCCGTCGGCGCGGCTCGAGGGCCGCGCGATCCCGCCCTCGATCGTCGGCGCCGGCGCGTCGATCGCCGCCGGCGCCCACGTCGGCAGCCTCGCGGTCGTCGCCGGCGGGGTCAGCGTGGGGGAGGGCTCGACCGTCGAGCGCAGCGTCGTGCTGGAGGGCGCGTCGATCGGCGCCGGCTGCCTGCTGCGCGACTGCATCATCGGCCCCGGAGCCCGGATCGGCGACCGCACGCAGGTGCTCGGCGGTGCGATCGTCGGCGAGGGTGTCACCATCGGAGCCGACAACGTCCTCGCGCATGGCGCGCGCCTGTTCCCCGGCATGGAGGTACCCGATGGCGGCATCGCCTTCTGAGATGACCGAGCTGCGGCTGGATCCCGAGGCGATCGCGGCCGTCGACAGCTCCGACCTGCACGGCGACATCGTCGGCCTGCCCGAGCACCTGCGCGACGCGCTGTGGAAGGTGCAGTCCGCGCAGATGCAGCCCTGGGAGTCGCCCGGCGGGCTGATCGTGGCCGGCATGGGCGGCTCGGGCGTCGGCGGTGTGCTCGCCCGGGCGATCCTCGGCGACCACGCCTCGCGGCCGATCCTGTCGGCGCGCACGTACGGCCTGCCGGCCTGGACGACGCCCGACACCACCGTCCTGTGCGCCTCCTACTCGGGCAACACCGAGGAGACGCTGGCCTGCTACGAGGCCGCCGGAGCCCTCGGCGCGACCCGCGTCGCCGTGACGAGCGGCGGCCAGCTCGCGGAGCTCGCCCGCGCCGACGGCGTGCCGGTCATCCCCGTGGCGGGCGGCTTTCAGCCCCGCGCGGCGGTGGCCTACATGACGGTCGCGGCCCTCGAGGTCGCCGGCCTCTGCGGCGCCGGGCCGCGGATGGGGTCGGAGATCGACGTCGCCGCCGACCACCTCGAGCACCTCGTCGACGCCTGGGGCGCCTCCAGCCCGGAGGACTGCGAGCCGAAGGTCCTCGCCCGCGCGCTGCGCGACAGCGTCCCGGTGATCGCCGGC
>JAXDFS010000010.1:0-5018 GCA_034665465.1 Solirubrobacteraceae bacterium | reverse complement strand
GTTCGCGCGCATAGGCCTCGACGAGCCTGACCTGCTCGGCGGGACGGCCGGAGAACTCCAGGTAGCGCAGCGTCTCGGCGTCGATCGGGAAGATCGCGCACGTCGAGCCGAACTCCGGGCTCATGTTGCCGATCGTCGCGCGGTCGGCGAGCGGCAGCGAGGCGAGGCCCTGGCCGTAGAACTCGACGAACTTGCCGACGACGCCGCGCTCGCGCAGCATCTCGGTGACGGTCAGGACGAGATCGGTCGCCGTGGCGCCCTCGGGCAACTGGCCGCGCAGCTTGAAGCCGACGACCTGCGGGATCAGCATCGGCATCGGCTGGCCGAGCATCGCCGCCTCGGCCTCGATGCCGCCGACGCCCCAGCCGAGCACGCCGAGGCCGTTGATCATCGTCGTGTGCGAGTCGGTCCCGACGAGCGTGTCGGGATAGGCCAGCCCGTCGTCGTCGACGAACACGACCCGGGACAGGTACTCGAGGTTGACCTGGTGCACGATGCCCGTGTCGGGCGGCACGACGGCGAAGTTGTCGAACGCGTCCTGGCCCCAGCGCAGGAACGCGTAGCGCTCCTGGTTGCGCTCGAACTCGCGCTCGGCGTTGCGCGTGAAGGCGTCGCGCGAGCCATAGGAGTCGACCTGCACCGAATGGTCGATGACGAGCTCGGCGGGCACCAGCGGGTTGATCATCGCCGGGTCGCCGCTCATGGCGGCCATCGCGTCGCGCATCGCGGCGAGGTCGACGACGGCGGGCACCCCGGTGAAGTCCTGCATCACCACGCGCGCCGGCGTGAAGGCGATCTCCTCCGACGGCTCGGCGGCCGGGTCCCAGCTCGCGAGCGCCTCGATGTCGGCGGCCGACACCGACCCGTTTCCCTCCGTGCGCAGGAGATTCTCGAGCAGGACCTTCAGCGAGAAGGGCAGGCGGGCGACATCGAAGGCGGCCTGCAGGGCATCGAGGCGATAGATGCCGACCGTGCGATCGCCGACGGTGAGCGTGCCGAGGGCGTCGAAGCTGTTCTTGGGCAAACGGGTCTCCGGGTGGTGCGGGGCTGGAAGCGAATCCATGAGTGTGCCAGTCCGCGCTCGAATCCCTGTATTCCGCGGACCCTCCGTCGTTTCTCCTTCCACGAAGGCCCCGATCCTGGGGGAACATGCACGGAGTGGGAACTGAATGAGCGACGGGCACGGTCCGGGGCTGGTGGGACGGGAGCACGAGTTGGCGCAGCTGGACGCGGCGCTGGGCGACGCGCTGGCCGGAAGAGGGCGCCTCGTGGTCCTGACCGGCGAGGCCGGGATCGGCAAGACGGCGCTCGCGCGGGCGTTCGTCGAGCGCGCCGCGCAGCGCGGGGCGGCATGGGCCTGGGGCACGTGCTGGGACGGCGGCGGCGCGCCCGCCTACTGGCCCTGGGTGCAGATCCTGCGCGCGCACGCGCGCAACGAGCACCAAGAAACCCTGCTCGGGCTGCTCGGCGGCGGCGCCCCCTGGCTCGCGGGGCTGCTGCCCGAGCTTTCCGACGTGCTGGGCGCACCTCCGCCGCAATCGCCGCTGGACTCCGACCAGGCCCGCTTCCGGCTCTTCGACGCGCTCTCGAGCCTGCTGGCGGCCGTCTCCGATCGCCGCCCGCTGGTGATCGTGCTCGACGACCTGCACTGGGCCGACGCCTCGTCGCTGTTCGCGCTGGAGTTCGTCGCGCGCTCGCTTCCGGACATGCCGTTGCTGGCGATCGCCGCCTACCGCCACGTCGAGGCGCATGCGCGCGACGAGCTGTCGGCGGCGCTCGGCGGCCTCGCCCGCGCCGCGACGCGGCTGCCGCTGAAGGGCCTGGGCCGCGACGACGTCGGCCGCCTCGCCGCCGCCCGCGCCCGCGCCCTGACCTCCGGCGAGCCGGAGGGCATCCCACCCCGCCTCGTCGCCGCGGTGCACGAGGCCAGCGACGGCAACCCGTTCTACGTCGACGAGCTCGTCCAGCTGCTCGCGCGCCAGGGGCGCCTGCACGAGGCCCGCGAGGCCGACCGCCCGCTGCCGCTGCCCGACGGGGTGCGCGACGCGATCCGCCGGCGCCTGAGCCCGCTGGACGAGGACGCCAAGCAGGCGCTCGCGGCGGCGGCGGTCATCGGGGGCCAGTTTCGCCTCTCGACGCTCGCCGGCGTGCTCGGATCCAGCCAGGCCGAGGTGCTCGTGCTGCTCGACGCGCCGCTGCGGGCCGGCATCGTCGTCGCGGCGCCCGACCCCGGTCGCTTCGCGTTCCAGCACGCGCGGGTGCGCGACACGCTGCTGGAGAGCCTGGGCGCCACGCGGCGCGCGCAGCTGCACCGCATCACCGCCGAGGCGCTGGAGGAGGCGCAGCGCCACGACCAGGAGCCGCGCCTGGCGGAGATCGCCCATCACTTCCTGCACGCTGCGGCCGAGGGCGGTGCCGAGCGCGCGGTCGACTATGCCGCGCGCGCCGCCCAGCAGGCCGTCGGCCAGTTCGCCTACGAGGAGGCGGCGCGCCTGTACGAGCGAGCGATCGGCGTGGCGGCCTCGCTGGCGGCCGACGATGCCAGGGCGTGGGAGTTGCAGCAGGGGCTCGGCGAGGCGCTCATGCGCGCCGGTGCCGTGCGCAGCGGGCAGGTCGCGCTGCGCGCCGCCGCCGAGCAGGCGCGGCGCCTGGACGATCCGCGGCGCCTGGGCCGCACCGCCCTGGCGAGCACCCTGGGCTCGCTGTCGCCCGGCCTCGTCGAGCCCGAGCTCGTCGCGACGCTCGAGGAGGCGCTCGCGCGCCTGGACGCGACGGGCGAGCAGGACCCCGCGGGCAGGGCGGTCACCGACTCGCTGCGCTGCCGGCTGCGCGTCCAGCTCGCGCTCGCGCTGTACTGGTCGCCCCAGCGCGAGCGCCGCGAGGCGCTCGTCGACGGCGCGCTGAAGATGGCCCGCGCGATCTTCAGCGGCGAGGCCACGCGCGGCTCGCGGGAGCAGCGCGAACTCGCCGACCGCACGCTGGCCTTCGCGCTCGCGCAGGGCTTCGTCGCCGTCTGGGGGCCCGACAGCGTCCCGCGCGGGCTGCCGATCTCGATGGAGGCGCTCGAGCTCTGCGAGAACACCGGCGACGCCGAGCTGGCGATGCAGGTGCGGCTGTGGCGGATCAGCCTCCTGCTCGAGCTCGACGACCCCAGCCGCGCGCACGAGGAGATCGAGGCCTTCCTCGCCACGGCCCGGCGCCTCGGCCAGCCGCGGATGCTCGTCTACGATCCGCTGCACCGCGCGATGGCCGCGTACCTGCGCGGCGACCTCGATGCAGCCGAGCGCTGCACCACCGCCGCCGCCGCGCAGGCGCGCGAGGTGCCGGGCTCGATGGCGCCGATCATCGCCGACGAGCAGCTGTTCGCACTGCGCCGGACGCAGGGCCGCCAGGCCGAGCTCGAGCCGCTCGTTCGCCGCAACGCCGATCGGCTGCCCGCGATGCGCCGCTGGCGCTGCGGGCTGGCGCTCGTGCTCGCCGAGCTCGGCCGCGCCGACGAGGCGCGCCGCGAGCTCGAGCATCTCGCCGCCGACGACTTCGAGGACATCCCTCGCGACGCGCTCTGGCTCGTGTCGATGGCGCTGCTGGCGGAGCTCTGCGTGCTGCTCGACGACGTTCCGCGCGCGCGGCGCCTGTACGAGCTGCTCGTGCCCTACGACGGGCGCAACGTCGTGGCACTCGGCGCCGCCTACCTCGGTCCGGTGGCGCGCTGGCTGGGACTGCTCGCGATGACAGCCGGCGAGACGGAGGCCGCGCTCGGCCACCTCGAGACGGCGCGCTCGGCCGCCGAGCGGATGGGCGCGCGACCGGTGATCGTGCTGACGGCGATCGACACCGCCGAGGTGCTCGTGCGGCGCGACCCGCGCCGCAGCGCGGCACGCGCCCGGGCGCTGCTCGACGGGGTGGCCCACGACGCGGCGTCGCAGCGCATGCTCGGCGCGATCGCCCGGACGCAGGACGTGCGCGAGCGACTGGACCGCGCCGCCGGGCCGCTCGGCGACGAGGGCGATCCGCCCGCGCCCGTCGCGACGCTGCGCCGCGAGCAGGACGTCTGGCGGCTGGACTACGAGGGGCGCAGCGTGGTCGTCCAGGACGCCAAGGGCCTCCATCATCTCGCCGCCCTGCTCGCGAGCCCCGGGACGGCGATCCCCGCGTTGCGCCTCGCCGGCGACGACGGCGCCGACGGGCTCGGGGACATCGAGGCGCAGCGGGCGCGCGCGCAGGAGCTGCGCGAGGAGCTCGAGGAGGCGCAGCGGTTCAACGATCCCGAGCGGATCGCGCGCGCGGGCGAGCAGCTCGCGGCGCTGGCCGGCGAGCTGTCGCAGTCCGCCGCGGACAGCGGGCCGGCCACGGAGCGGGCGCGCGTCAACGTCACGCGGGCGATCCGCAGCGCGATCGCGCGCATCGCCGGCCAGGAGCCCGAGCTCGGCCAGCTGCTGCAGAAGGCGGTCCGCACCGGCGCCACGTGCTCGTACGAGCCTGACCCCGGCGTGCCGCTGGACTGGAGCGTCCGTGCCTGAGCAGCCCGCCGGCCGGCGTGCCCGAGCGACGAGTCACTAGGGTCTTTCCCGGGGTGGGAGAAGACGTGCGGTCGAGAGAGAGTCAGACGGTGGAACACGGCGCGGGCGATGGCCCTCTCGTGGGGCGCGAGCGCGAGCTCGAGGAGCTCCTGGAGTCCTTCGCGGGCGCGCGGGGCGGGCGCGGTGGCGTGCACCTCGTCCTCGGCGACCCGGGCGTCGGCAAGACGCGCCTGGCCACGGCGCTCGCAGATCACGCCAAGGCCGCGGGCGCGACCGTCGTCTGGACGCGCGGCTGGGGGCGCGCCGCACCCGGCTACTGGCCCTGGGTGGAGGTCGTGCGCAGCCTCTGCCAGGGCGTCGACGGCGCCACGCTGCGCCGCGAGCTCGGCGCCGGGGTCGACGAGCTGCTGCTGCTGGCCCCCGAGCTCGCCGAGCGCGTGCCCGCGGCGGCGCCGCGCCCCGCCGACGCGACGCCGGGCACGGAGACGTCGGAGTTCG
>JAXDFS010000009.1:0-3346 GCA_034665465.1 Solirubrobacteraceae bacterium | reverse complement strand
TCAGGACGATGTCCGTCAGATCGTGGACCGAGCGCCCGATGCTCAGCAGGTAGGCGACGATCATGTGCGCGTCGTCGTCGAAGAGCGTGTCGACGAGCGTCAGGTGGTCGCCGTCCTCCAGCAGGTAGGCGCGCGAGTACCCGCCCTTGCGCACGCCCTCGGTGAGCGGGCCGATCGTGTGCAGCCCGGGCTCGATCTCGAAGCCGACCGCGGGCCGGCGCCGTGAGGTGGCCATGGGGCTAGATCCCGTCGCCGGCGGCGCGGGCGCCACCCGCGAGCAGCTCGTCCTCGCGGACGGCCCCGCGCTCGAAGGCCAGCCGGGCCAGCTCGGCGCGCTTCTGGTTCTGGGGCAGGCTCTGGATCCCGAAGGCCTCGAACAGCGCCTGCATGTGCGACTTCACGGTCTCGACGCCGAGAAACAGCTCCGCGGCGATCTGCTGGTTGCTCGCGGTGGCGCCGAAGCGCTCCTCGACCAGCGGCCGGCAGAGGGCCTCCAGCACGCGCCGCTGCGCCGCGGTGACCAGGGGCACCGCCGACGAGGTCGCCGCGATCGTCGACGAGGACAGCTGGCGCTCGCTCGGCTCGACGTAGGCGATGGTCGTGAAGCCGATGCGCAGGATGTCGCCGTCCTGCAGGCGCCGGCGGCCGTGGACGCGCTCGCCGTTGAGGAAGGAGCCGTTGCGCGAGCTGCCGTCGTCGACGAGCGTCCACTCGCGCCCGACGCACTCGAGCGTCGCGTGGACGCGCGAGACGGCCGAGTCCCACGGCAGCGGGATGTCGCTGGCGTCCTGGCGGCCGATCGTCAGGCGCTCGCGGCCCTCGAGGACGACGATCCTCTGGCGGTCGTCGCCCTCGCGGTAGAGCACGAAGGGCGCGTCGCTGCGCGCCGCCTCCAGGCGCTCCTTGAGCTCGCCGGCGGACACCGCGCGCAGGGTCTGGGGAAGGCTTTGCACGACCATCAGCGTAGAAGCCGCTGCGAGGAGCGGCAAGCGGGTGGCATGTCAGCCCGCGCTCGGGCAGAAGCTGCGCAGCTCCGGATGACGCGCCAGGCGCACGAGGCTGCGGGCGCGGATCGGCCCGATGCTGCCGATCGGGATCGCCAGCGCGGCACTGAGCTCCTGGTAGGGCATCGCCGGCTCGGCGACGAGCAGCGACATGAGCTCGCGGTGGCGGGCGGGCAGCGTCGCGAGCGCGCGTCCGAGCGCGACCCGCCGCTCGGCGGCGATCAGCTCGCTCTCGGGATCGGCGAAGTCGGTGCAGTCGCCCAGCTGCGGATCGTCGCTCGGGCACTCGCGCATCGGCCCCTGCAGCGCCCGCAGGCACTCCCGCCGCACGGTCGTGACGAGCCAGCCCGCGATCGCCTCGGGCTCGCGCACGCGGTCGATGTGGCTGAACAGGCGCAGCCACGTCGTCTGGACGACGTCGTCGACGTCGCTGGCCGACAGGCGGTAGGAGCGCGCGATGCCGCGCAGCAGCGGGGCGAAGCGCTCGTGCAGGGAGGCCCACGCGCGGTGATCGCCCGTCCGCGCGGCGCTGACGAGCTCGGCCAGCTCCGTGACGGGCTGCTGCGGAGCCTGTTCGCAGACGTGGGACTCGACCGGTGCTGTGAGCGTGGGCATGCTGAAACTCCCCGTGCGGTGGGCGCGCCCCGTGAGGGCTGCGCGCTGTGGGAACGACCTGAGTCGACCCTCCCAACGGGGGTGCGGCGGCGAAACGACCCAAAGGTGGGAACGGCTCACCCCGCGACGCGTCGCGTCCTGTGCTACAGGTGCCTCAGCACCGCCTCGCACCGGCGAGGCGGCGCAAGCGCGGCGAGCCCGCGCTCAGGCGCCGTGGCAGCGCTTGAACTTCTTGCCCGAGCCGCACCAGCAGGGGTCGTTGCGACCCACCTGATGCTCCTCGTCGAGCACGCGCTGCTGGACCGGCGCGGGAGCCTCGAACTCCTCCTCGGCGATCGCGCCGGCGCCCTCCGCGGCGGCCATCGCCAGCGCCCCCGGCGCGGCCTGCGACCCGCCCGAGTAGGAGACCCGGCCGGGCCGCGTCGAGGTGCCGCCCGGCTCGTAGCGAGCCTCCGGCTCCTCCTCCTCGGCCTCGACCTCGAGGTTGAAGATCATGCGCGTGAAGTCCTGCCAGATCGACGCCATGAGGTCGGTGAAGAGGTCGAAGGCCTCGTTCTTGTAGGCGACGATCGGCTCGATCTGCGCGAACCCGCGCAGGTGGATGCCCTCGCGCAGGTAGTCCATGTCGTAGAGGTGCTCGCGCCAGCGCGAGTCGATGAACTGCAGCAGCACGAAGCGCTCGATCGCGCGCATGAGCTCGGCGCCGAGCTCCTCCTCGCGCTGGTCGTAGAGCGTGATCGCCTCGTCCTGCAGGCGCTGCACGAGCCCTTCGCGGTCGGTCTGCTGCTCGGCGAGCTCCTCGGCCGTGATCTGCACCGGGAAGATGTCCTCCAGCGCGGTGAACAGCCCGTCGAGGTCCCAGTCCTCGATGAAGTCGGTCGGGGTGTAGTCGCCGACGATGCGCGCGATGACGGCACCGATCTCCTCGCGGACGGTGGCGCCCATGTCCTTGCCCTCGAGGACCTCGTTGCGGTAGCGGTAGACGATCCGGCGCTGCTCGTTCATGACGTCGTCGTACTCGAGCACCCGCTTGCGCTGCAGGAAGTTCTGCTCCTCGACCTTCTTCTGGGCCTTCTCGATCTGCTTGGAGAGCATCCCGGCCTCGATCGGCTCCTCGTTGCCCTCCTCGTCGACGGTGCCGAGCCGGTCGAGGATCTTGTAGATGCGGTCGCCCGCGAACAGGCGCACGAGGTCGTCCTCGGCCGAGAGGAAGAAGCGCGACTCGCCGGGGTCGCCCTGGCGTCCGGCGCGGCCGCGCAGCTGGTTGTCGATCCGGCGCGACTCGTGGCGCTCGGTGCCGACGATGTACAGCCCGCCGGCCTCGAGCACCGTCTCGCGGTCGGCCGCTATGCGCTTCTCGATCGAGGGCAGCACGTCTTTGTAGCGCTCGTCGTAGTCGGGATCGCCGGGGCGCAGGCCGAGCTTGGCGAGCTCGAGCTGGGTCAGGTGCTCCGGGTTGCCGCCGAGATTGATGTCGACGCCCCGGCCGGCCATGTTCGTCGCGATCGACACGTCACCGGGCTGCCCGGCCACGGCGACGATCTCGCCCTCGCGCTCGGCGTACTCGGGCTTGGCGTTGAGCACCGTGTGCTTGATTCCCTTCTTGGCCAGCTCGCGCCCGAGCAGCTCGGAGACCTCGACCGACACGGTGCCGACGAGCACCGGCTGGCCGGCTTTGTGGCGCTCCTCGATCTCGCGCGTGACGGCATCCCACTTGCCGTCCTT
Organism: Solirubrobacteraceae bacterium; assembly: GCA_034665465.1. Lineage (GTDB taxonomy): Bacteria > Actinomycetota > Thermoleophilia > Solirubrobacterales > Solirubrobacteraceae > CADCVQ01. The sequence continues at coordinate 2 of JAXDFS010000009.1, read as the reverse complement.
GG
>JAXDFS010000008.1:0-3724 GCA_034665465.1 Solirubrobacteraceae bacterium | reverse complement strand
CGACCGCGACCGCGACCGCGGCGAGCGCGATGCCGGCGGCGGCTCGGAGGGCGGCGAGCCGGGTCGCGGGCTGCCCGATCGCAGACAGGAGGTGCAGACGTCGCTCTTCTGAGCTGCGCGCGCGGATAGGTTGCGCCGATGGTCCCGGGGTTTACCGCGTCCTACCGCGGCGGCAGCGGCCCGCCGATGGTGTGCCTGCACGGGTTCATGGACACGTGGAGGACCTGGGAGTTGGTGCTGCCTGCGCTGCAGCGCCATCACGACGTCCTGGCGCTGACGCTCGCCGGCCACGCTGGCGGGCCGCCGTTCGACGCGACCCTTGGCCTCGCCGGCATGGTGGCCGAGGTGCAGCAGGCGATGGACGCCGCGGGCTTCGAGACGGCGCATCTGGTCGGCAATTCGCTGGGCGGTTACATCGCGCTGCAGCTTGCGACCCTGGGCCGTGCGCGCACGGTCGTCGCGCTTGCGCCGTGCGGCGGCTGGGCCACGGGCGACGACGACTTCTATCCCGCGATCACGCGCCGGCAGGCGGAGATGCACAGAGGACTGCAGGGCATCGTGCTGACGGCCGACGACCTGATGACGACGGTCGCCGGGCGCCGCAGCGCGACGGAGGCGACCACGGTCGCGTTCGAGCACATCCCCGCGCAGTTGCTCGCCCACCAGGTCCGCGGCGTTGCGACCTGCGATGCGCTGACGATGATCGATTGTGCGCTGCGCGAGGGCTACGACCTCGACGCGCAGCGCGTGACCTGTCCCGTGCGGATCGTGTGGGGCATGGAGGATCGGCTGCTGCCGCTGCCCGCCGGCGCCGTGCGCTACCGGCGCGAGTGGCTGCCGACCGCCGACTGGGTCGAGCTCGACGACGTCGGTCACGCGCCGCAGCTCGACGTGCCACTCGAGGCCGCGCAGCTGATCCTGGACTTCACTGCTTCCTGAGCAACCGGCTTGGATACAGGTGAGGATCCCCTGAGAATCAACCGTCGCGGTGTGAAGCTCCTGACCTCGACGCGGTCGACTTCGTCCGCGTCACGCGCGAGGGCGGCGCGGACGCGATCGGCGTGCCGCGTCCTGGATTTGGGTCCCAGGACGACCGCTGGGCAGGACGCTTGGCGTGGACCGCGACCGACAGCCTCGGCGACGGATCAGCGCTTGTCGAGCTGGCCGGCCTCGAACTGGGCCGCGACCTTTGCGCCGCCGGACTTCCGCGTCACGGTCGCGGCGAGCTCGGGCGCCAGGCCGCCGAACTTCGCGCCGAGCTTCAGGCCGGCGGGCGCGACGTCGATCTCGCCGCGGTCGCGCTCGATCGCGCGCAGCGTCGCGTCGGCGACGTGCTCGGGCGTCTTGGTGCCGACGCCGAAGGGCAGCTTGACGTTCGCGTCGGCGAACATGCCCGCACCGCTGATGAAGCCGGGGAAGATCGACGAGACGCCCACGCCCGTGCCGTGCAGCTCGGCGCGCAGCGCGCCGGCGAAGCCGCGCAGGCCGAACTTCGTCGCGTTGTAGAGCGAGCTGCCGGCGGTGGCGGTCTTGCCGGCGAGCGACGACATGAAGACGACGTGGCCCGAGCCGCGCTGCACCATGTGCGGCGTCAGCGCGTGCGCGAGCAGGATCGGCGCGTGCAGGTTGACGAGCAGGGCGCGCTCGATCTGCTCCTCGGTGTAGGTCTCCAGGCGCCCGGAGGCCGGCAGGCCGGCATTCGCGACGAGGATGTCGGCGTCCCCGTGGGCCGCCGCGAGGTCGCGGACCGCCGCTGCGTCGGACAGGTCGGCCGGCGCAACCTCGCCGCCGATCTCGCCTGCGAGGTCGACGAGGACGTCGCCCCGGCGGCCGGAGAGCACGACGTGCGCGCCCGCTGCTGCCAGGCGGCGAGCGATCGCCTGGCCGAGCCCGCCTGACGCACCCGTCAGCAGGACCTTCTTTCCAGAGACGTTCACGACGGGAAGACTGCCACGGTTGCCGTGAAGCCGTGCAGGAAGCTCTCGCCGCCGACCGGGCCGATCTCCCCGGCGGCGAAGAAGCCGGCGGTGGGAATCGCACCGAGCTCCGCGGTCAGCGCCGCGGCGTCGTGGTCGGCCACGCCGAACATCCCGCGCCCGCGGCCGTTGCAGGTGAACATCAGCGCGCCCGCGGGGCGGTCGGAGCCCAGCGCCTGGCGGCGCAGGCCGAGCGCCTCGTGCAGGTCGCGGTCGGCGGACGCGGCGTCGCGCGCGTGCACCCGTACGACCTGGCCGGCGGAGATCGGCGCGCCGACGGCGATCGTCCCGTTCTCGGGGTCGCCGCCGAGCACGCTGCGCACGAGGAAGTCCCCGTGCAGGTAGTCCGGCTGGCCCTGCTCGACGACGATGCCCAGCAGCATCCCCTCGGCGAGGATCTCGCGCTCGGCCTCGCCGAGCTCCTCGATGACGGATCGCAGCGCGGCCAGCGCCGGACGCCCCGCGAGCTCGTGGATGATGCGCCCCTCGCCGGCGGTGATCGTGAGCTCCGGGCCGATCGGCGTCGCTCCCTGCGAGACGCACGGCAGCAGCTCGATGCCGTCGAAGCGCACGCCGATCGCGCCGCCCGGCACGACCTCCTCGCCGAGGAACAGCGCGGCCTCGCCGCGCAGGGTCCGCGCGCTGGAGATCCCGCCGAGGACGGGCACGCCGGGCGCGCGCGCATGCAGCTCGGCGAGCACGGCGTCGGTCGGGAACGAATAGGGGTCGGGCAGCAGGATCGCGCCGCCGGCGCCGCGCAGGTCGGGCACGCCGGAGACCGACAACCCGTCTTCGACCTCGGCGACCTCGGCGTGAAACGTCGACACGACCCCGTCGTCGAAGGATGCGCCCCAGACGGTGACGGCCGTCCCGCCCTCGATCTCGCGGCCCGCGCCAACCACGCCGCCGGCGCCGCAGCCGACGAGGATCTCGGGGGCCAGCGCCTCGTGCACGCCGTCGATCGTGGCGTCGGGTGCCGCCAAGTGGGCCCCGGACGCGAACACGACCGCCAGATCGATCGCCGATCCATCCAGTTCGGCGGCAACCTGCGCGGCCGCTTCGAGCGCCCCGGCGTGGGGGTCTGCGAGGGTCGACAGGCCGCATGCGATTCGCACGCTCATCGCACCCGGACGATACTCGCCGCCCGCGGCGCGCCCGCATACTGGCCTTGTGCCCGAGCTCGTCCTCGCCCTGTTCGGCCCGACGGGCGTCGGCAAGACCGACGTCGCGATCGCGCTCGCCGAGCGCCTGCGCGCGCGCGGCGAGCAGCCGGTCGCCGTGTCGGCCGACGCCCTGCAGGTCTATCGCGGGCTGGAGATCCTCACCGGCGTCCCCTCGCCCGAGCAGCAGGCGCGCCTCGAGCACCGCCTCGTCTCCTTCCTGGAGCCCGGCGCCCGCTTCTCGGTGGCCGAGTACGCCGCTCTGGCGCACGCGCAGATCGACGGGCTGCTCGCCGAGGGCGCCACGCCGATCGTCGTCGGCGGCACCGGGCTGTACCTGGGGGCCGCGCTCGCGCAGCTGCAGCTGCGCCCGCCGCCGCCGCCCGGCCTGCGCGAGCGCATCGAGGCCGAGGTGCTCGCGCGCGGCCCCGAGGCGCTGCACGCGCGGCTGGCCGAGGTCGCGCCCTGGGCCGCCGCCGCGATCGAGTCGCGCGACCGCCACCGCATCGTGCGGGCGCTGGAGCTGCACGAGCAGGGCGCGCTCGCCCCGCCGGACGGTCCCAGCCGCCTGTGGACATCCGAGACCCG
>JAXDFS010000007.1:0-7155 GCA_034665465.1 Solirubrobacteraceae bacterium | reverse complement strand
TACGACCGCGCCGGCGACCAGCACTACGACTACATCTCGGCGTGGATCAAGGCGACGCGCGCCTCGGATCCCGACGCGGCGCTGTACTACCTGGCGGTCATGCTCGAGGGCGGCGAGGACGCCCGCTTCCTCGTGCGCCGGATGGTGGTGCTCGCCTCCGAGGACATCGGCAACGCCGACCCGCAGGCGCTCGTCATCGCGACCGCCGCGGCGGCGGCCGTCGAGCACGTGGGCCTGCCGGAGTGCATCCACGCGCTGTCGCAGGCGACGATCTATCTCGCGCTGGCGCCGAAGTCCAAGGCCGCGACGCGCTCGATCGGCGCGGCGGTCGAGCACGTGCGCCGCTACGGCGCCGCCTCGCCGCCGCCGCAGGTGCGCTCCAACGCCGTCGGCTACGACAGCCCGCACGGCCATCCCGGGCACCTCGGCCGCCAGGAGGTCGCGCCCGACGAGGTCGCCGGCACGCGCTTCTACGAGCCCGACGAGCAGGAGGCCGAGCTGCGCGACCGCTTGGCAGCGATACGCAGGGCGCGCGGGCGCGAGTAGCCGCGCCGGACGGGGTGTGGCCGGTCGCACCCTGGGGGGTCTGTGGCGCCGGCTCCGGGAGCGGGAGGCTGAGTCCATGCTCAACTCCACCCCTCACCGCACATCCCGCCGGGCCGCCATCACCGCCGCCCTGGCACTGACCGCAGCGCTCGCCGTTCCCGCCGGCGCGCTGGCTGCGGCCCCTCCGACGATCGGGCCCCCGACGGTCATCCACGCCGGGCAGAAGACGCCGATCGACGTCGGCGGAAACCACCTGCACCAGCACGACGTCATCCGCCGCGGCACCGAGCTCGTGCGCTGGCCGGTCGTGATGCACGGCGCCAGCAAGGCCCTGGTCACCCTGGCCTGCCCGACCGGGACGATCCACAGCGGGCTCGGCCTGCAGGAGGGCAGCGACGTCGCCTTCGCCGTCAACAACGCCAGCGACTACTTCAAGCCCACCATCGATGTCCGCTTCTACACGATCCGCAACGTCCCCGCCGATGGTGCGACGGGCCACGTCTACGCCCTCTGCCGCGATACGGCGATCGCGCCGCTGGCCCCGTTGGTCGAGTCGCCGTCGATCCGCAGGGCCGGCCAGAAGAGCCCGGTCGACATCGCGGGCAACCACCTGCATCAGGGCGACACGATCCGCGCCGGGACCCAGCTCCTGCGCTACGGGGTGACGCTGCACGGCAACAGCCGCAGGTCCGTGACGCTCTTCTGCCCGCTGGGCACCGTGCACCGCGGGATCGGCTTCGCGGAGGGGACGAAGCTCAGCTTCGCCCTCGACAACAAGTACGGCCGCCGCACGATGCGCATGCACCTCATCGCGCGACCGGGCGTCTCGGCCGAGGGCACGAAGGGCAGCGTCTACGCCCTCTGCGGCTAGCCCCACCAGTCCCACGCCAGCACGGCCCGGCCGGAGCATCGGCCGGGCCGTTGCACGTGGCTGAGACAATCGCGGCCATGCCGGCGTCCGCAGCAGCAGCCCTGCGCCTGGAGTCGGTCAGCCCGATCGACGGGACACGGCTCGGCGCGCTGACGGCGACCGCCCCGGCCGACGTCGCCGCCGCGGTCGCCGAGGCGGCCGAGGTCCAGCGCCTCTGGGCCCAGCTGCGCCTGCGCGACCGCGCCCGCTATCTCATCCGCGCCTCGCAGGCCATCATCGACGAGTGGGACGAGCTCGTGCCGGTCATTGTCCGCGAGCAGGGCCGCCCGCTGGCCGAGGTGCAGACGATGGAGCTGCTACCGGCCGTCGAGACGCTGCAGTGGCTCGCCGAGGCGGCCCCCCGCGTGCTCGCGCCCGAGCGCATCCGGCTGTCGCGCTCGCTGCAGCCCGTCAAGCGCGCGCGCCTGACGTTCGAGCCGCTCGGCGTCGTCGCGGTGCTGACGCCGGGCGCCGAGCCGTTCGCGACGCCGCTGGGCGACGTCGCCGTCGCGCTGATGGGCGGCAACGGCGTCGTGCTGCACCCCTCGCCGCTGGCAGCGCTGGCAGCGGAGCGGATCGCCCGCGTCTTCGTCCGGGCCGGGCTGCCCGAGGGCCTGCTGCAGGTGGTCCACGGCGGTCCCGAGACCGCGCGGGCGCTCGTGTCGGCCGACGTGGCGCACGTGCGCTTCACCGGCTCCTCGCAGGCCGGCCGCGACGTCGGCGAGGCGTGCGCGCGCGAGCTCAAGCGCGCGACGATCGAGGTCGGCGGCAAGGACCCGATGCTCGTGCTCGCCGACGCAAACGTGCCGCGCGCCGTCGCGGGAGCACGCTGGGCGGCGTTCGCGAACGCGGGCCAGTCGGGCGGCAGCGTGGCTCGCGCCTACGTGATGCGCGACGTGCACGAGCGCTTCACGCGCGAGGTCGTGGCCGCCACGCGCGCGCTGCGCGTCGGCGATCCGGGCGACCCGCGCACCGAGATCGGCCCGCTGCTCGCACGCGATCGCGTGCAACTGCTCAGCGAGCTGATCGTCGAGGCGGTCGCGGCCGGCGCGTCGCTGCACTGCGGCGGGCCGGCGCAGGTGGCCGGGATCGACGGCGCCTGGTTCGCCCCGGCCGTCCTGACCGGCGTCCCGCGCGACGCGCGCCTGCTGCACGAGGACGCGCCCGGTCCGTGGCTGGCGATCGAGCCCGTCGACTCCGAGCAGGAGGGCATCGCGCGCTGCAACGAGGGCGTCGGCGGGCTCGGCGCCTCGGTCTGGACGGCCGACGGCCACAAGGGCGCACGCGTGGCGCGCGAGATCCGCGCGGGCATGGTCTGGATGAACGACCACGTCGTGTCGCGCGCGGAGCCGCAGCTGCCATGGGGTGCGGTGCACGGCGCCGGCATCGGGCGCGCCCGCGGGGCGGCGGCGCTGCGGGCGATGGTCGAGCCCAAGCTCGTCACCTGGGACCCGCCCGCCGGCCGCATGCCGTGGTGGCAGCCCTACGACGGCTCGCTCGTCGCCGCCTGGCGCGCGCTGGCGCGCCTGCGCTCGGCGCGCGACGTCGATCGCGAGCGCGGGTGGCGCAGCGGGGCGCTGCCGCTGGCACGGGTGGCGGTGCGCAGCCTGCGGGCGGCTCGGCGGCGGTAGGGGCCGGCTCGGGTCGCGGTCGGCCGCGGGTGGTTCGCTCGGGTCTGGCGTCTACAGCATCGATAAGGGAGACGGATGGCGTGGGAGCGCGACCGCCTGCGGTTTCGCCGGCCGCGCGGTAGCGCCCCCGGCAAGGCCGACGATTTGATGCTCCATGCGAACACCTACGCGTCACGCTTCCTCGGCGCGACGCCGTCCGGCCGAAGGCTGGCGCGTGGATGTTCCATGCGAACACCTACTCGTCAGCCTTCCCCGCGAGCCCGGCGGCCGCCCAAGGCGAGCGCGCAGACGTCGATCCACCCTCACTTAATGCCGCAGGAAGCGCCGGCGCCCGAATGAGCACACCGGCCCCGCCACCACGACGCTACGACGACGAAGACCGCGCGCTCGACACGAGCCGCAGCCGCCCCGGCGCAAGCGGCACCAGCACGCGCTTGGCGTATTCGGCGCCGCCGCGCAGCATGAGCGAGCGCAGCGGGTCCCAGGAGAGCCCGTACTGGCGGCGCAGCTGTGAGGGCAGCAGGCCGACGGTCACGAAGTTCACGAGCTCGAGCACGGGCCGGCGGATGAGCGGGACCGGCGGCTGCAGGACGATCTTGACGGCGAGCTCGCGAGCGGCGCTCGTGACGAAGAGGTCAGGGCCGTCGAGCATGTCGCGCATGTAGTCGTCGAAGTCGCGGATGTCCACCGGCATGTCGGCGTCCTCGAGACCGAACAGCCGGCCCACGACGCGGTAGTCCTGCCAGTAGGCCTCGCGCTCGGCCGTCGCGAGCGAGCCGACGTAGCGCTCGTAGACGACCAGCGCGGAGTCCACGAGCGTCGCGAGCACCCACAGCAGCAGCTGCGGATCGTCGGCGGCGTACGGCGTGCCTGCCGGGAAGCGCCCGGCGGGCCGTTCGAGCTCGCCGCGCACGCGGCGGTGGATCGCACGCACGCGCCTGGTCGCGCGGTCGGCGTCCACCCGCGAGCCGAAGGTGATCGTGTCCAGCACCTGCGCCGTCCGCCGCAGCCGCCTGTAGGGGTCGTCCAGCGCGCCCGTCTGGGCGAAGAAGCCCTCGAAGGCGACCGGATGCGAGGCCTGCATGAGCAGCGCGCGCGGCCCCGAGAACGCGACCGCCATCTCGCGGTGCACACGGCGCAGCATCGAGGTGTCGTCGAAGTAGCCGTTCATCTCCTTGACCGTAGACGTATACGGGGCACTACCCTTGATCGGGTCATGCCCGCTCAGGCCTACGCCGGAAAAGATTGTGTCTGCCAGCTGAAGAAGGGGATCTGCGACCAGTCCTGCGTGCAGGGCATGCTCGACACCCCCTTCTACATCGCCTGCCTGAAGCTGACCGGCCGGCGCTGCCTCGTCGTCGGCGGGGGCGACATCGGCCTCGACAAGGTCGAGGGCCTGCTGGCCTGCGACGCGACCGTCGTGCTCGTCGCGCCGGATGCGATCGAGCCGCTGCAGGCGCTCGCCGCCGAAGGGTCGATCGAGTGGCAGCAGCGCACCTACGAGCCCTCCGACCTCGAGCGCACGTTCATGGCGATCGCCTGCACGAACGACACCGACGTCAACATCGCGGTCTTCGACGACGCCGAGCGCCGGGCGATGCTCGTGAACATCGTCGACGTCCCGCCGCTGTGCAACTTCATCCTGCCGGCGATCGTCCGCACCGGCCCGCTCGCGATCGCGATCTCCACCGCAGGCGCCTCGCCCGCGCTCGCCAAGCGCATGAAGGCCGAGGTGAGCGAGCTCTTCGGCGAGGAGTACGCGCGGCTGGCGATCATGCTCAACGACGCGCGCGGCTGGGCCAAGGGCACGCTGCCGACCTATCAGGACCGCAAGGCGTTCTTCGAGGGCATCGTCAACGGCGAGCCCGATCCCGTGGCGCTGCTGCGCGCCGGCGACGAGCAGGCGGTGCTGGACCTGATCGCCGCCGCGCAGCGCACGCACGCCCCCGCCTAGGAAGTTGAAGGGCCGCCACCGGGCCGCGGTCACGATCTTCTTCGCCGTCGCCGGCGCGGGGTTCGCGAGCGTCTTCGCGCGGATGTCCGACCTGCAGCGCCAGCACGGCATCGACGACGGCACGCTCGGGCTCGTGCTGCTGGCGGCCGCGGTCGCGCTCATGGTCGCCCAGCCGCTCGGCGGCGCCCGCGCGACCCGCAGCGGCAGCGCGCCGCTGACGATCGCGGGGGGACTCGCGTACACCGCCTGTGTCGCCCTGCCCGGACTGGCTTCCTCGCCGCTGACCTTCGGGCTGGCGATCGTGGCGATGTCGAGCGCCAGCGGCGTGCTGGACGTGAGCATGAACGCCCAGGCGATCGCGGTCGACGAGCGCCATCCGCGGCAGGTGTTCTCCTCCTTTCACGCAGCGTTCTCCTTCGGCGCCCTCGGCGGCGCGCTCGCCGGCAGCCTCGCCGCGAGCGCGGGCGTCAGCCCGGCGACGCACCTGCCGGTCACGGCCGCTGTGCTCCTCTGCATCCTGCTTGCCGCCGCGCCCGGCCTGCTGCCAGCAGGCGCGGACGCGCACGCCGACGCGCCGCTGTTCGCGCGGCCCACCCGGGCGCTGGCGGCACTCGGCGCGCTCGCCTTCTGTGCGCTGCTCGCGGAGGGCGCGGTCGGCGACTGGAGCGCGATCCTGCTCGACCGCGAGACCGAGGCCGGGCCCTCGCTGGCGGCCCTCGGCCTGGCCGCGTTCTCGCTGACGATGGGCTTCGGGCGCCTCGCGGCCGACCCGCTCGCCGCGCGCTTCGGGCGCCCCGCCGTCGTCCGCGGCGGCGGGCTGCTGGCAACCGTCGGGCTGGCGCTGGCGCTCGGCGGCGGGTCGGCGGCGGCCGGAATCGCCGGCTTCGCCGTCGTCGGCGCGGGGCTGGCCGGCCTCTTCCCGCTGGCCCTCAACGCGGCGCCCGGCGCCGGCCAGGCGGCGGCCCCAGCGCTAGCCGCCGTGTCGACGACCGGCTACGCCGGCTTCATCGCCGGGCCTGCGCTGATCGGCTTCGTCTCCGACGCGACGAGCCTCCCGACGGCGCTCGCGCTCGTCGGGGTGCTCTGCCTCGCGGCGGCGTCACTGGCGCGCGCCACCGCTTCCTGACACCTGCGCGCGCTCAGATCTGAGCCAGGTCGGCCGCGTCGGCCACGGCGACTCGCTCGTTGGACACGCAGTGCGTCATGACATGCCCGGAGACGTCGCGCGGCCCGTTGGAGCCGAGATTGCGCACGCGCTCCTGCTCCTCGTCGGACAGGGTCTGGGTCGCCAGCGGCCCCAGGTCCCTGACCTCCTCGAGCGCGATGCCGATGCCCTCGCTCACACGCGCGCCGAGCTCGTCCTCGCACATGTACATGTGCCAGAGCATCCGCTCCTGGATGCGCCGGTCGCACTGCGTCAGCGCGTCGACGAGGTTGGCCACCAGATCGTCCTTCTCCCACTGCTCGGAGAGCTGGTAGCGCTCGCCCGCCTGCGCGTAGTCGTTCGTGCGCTCGATGCGCTGACGGGTCAGGCGGCCGCTGATCTCGGGGCCCTGCTCCTGCGAGCCAGGGGCCTCGGCCTCGCGCAGGCCGCCGAGGATCGACGGCTCGTAGTTGACGTGCGGGTTGTCACCCGCCGGGTCGACGTAGTGGGCCATCGCGCCGTCGCGCTGGTTGGTGCGCACCTCGGCGTTCTTGGCCTGGTTGACGGGCAGCTGCAGGTAGTTGGGCCCCACGCGGTGTCGCTGCGTGTCGCTGTAGGAGAACGTCCGGCCGACGAGCATCTTGTCGTCGGAGAAGTCCAGCCCGTCGACGAGCACGCCGGTGCCGAACGCGATCTGCTCGTTGTCGGTGAAGAAGTTGTCGGCGTTGCGGTCGAGGACCATGCGCCCGACCGGCCGCAGCGGGAAGGCCTCCTCGGGCCAGACCTTGGTGTCGTCGAGCGGGTCGAAGTCCAGCTCGGGGTGCTCGTCGTCGCTCATGATCTGGACGTTGAGCTCCCACTCGGGGAAGTCGCCGGCGGCGATCGCATCGTTGAGGTCCTTGGTGTGCGACCCGAAGGTGTCGGCCTGCACGGCCGCGGCGTCCTCGGCCGTGAGCGACTTGACGCCCTG
>JAXDFS010000006.1:0-30337 GCA_034665465.1 Solirubrobacteraceae bacterium | reverse complement strand
CCGGGTTCGATGTAGAAGACCGACGTGCTCGCCACGACGCCGACGGGCTCGTAGCCGGCGCGCCGCAGCAGGACGTAGTCGGGCATCGACAGGTCCGTCAGGACCGCGCGCCCGGCGCTGGCGCCCTCGGGCAGGTGCACGGCGGTGCCGTTGACGACGATCTCGATCTCGTCGCTGAGGAACTCGTGGCGGCGGTTCTCGAACGTCACGTCGACGACCGCGTGACAGCCGGCCGCGGCGGCCTCCTGCGCCAGGCGGTCCAGGGCGCGGGCGCGGGCGTCGTTCCACGCGCGCGTCAGCTGGTCGAGCTCGACCAGCCGGCCGTCCGACCCCCAGCCGCTGGACCACGGGTAGCTCTGCCAGCCGACCTTGTAGACCGACGTGCCCATGACCTGGCAGACCGGGCGGATCGTCTCCAGCTGCGTGAGCGCGTAGTCGGCGACCGACAGGCCCGACGTGAAGCCGCCGCTGCCGCCCGCCAGCTCGCGCAGGCGCTGCTCGGCGGCGAACGGGATGCCACCCGCCTCGATGCGCGCGACGTCCTGCTCGCGGATCCCGGCGGCAGCCCGATCCTCCTCGTCGCCGCCCTTGAGGAAGTCCAGAAAGCCCATCGCGTCAGCCGACGAGCCGTTCCAGCGCCGTGCGCGCCTGCGCGCTGTCGGCGGCCTGCTCGCGCAACTCGCCGGTCAGCGCGCCGACCCAGTCGGCGACGTCGAGCGGCTCGCGCTTGATGACCACGCCGCGGACCTCCTGGCTGCGGTCCGCGCCGACGGTCTGGCCGTCGACGTCGAGGCCGTAGCGCGTCGTGCCGAGGCGCACCTCGATGCTGCGGACGACCTTGCCCCCGCCGAACAGGCGCTTGGAGCGCCGCTGCACGCGCGTCGCCTGCGGCAGCGCGTCCTCGAGCTTGCGGGCGAGCACCTCGATGCCCATCAGCAGCTCGGCGCCGTCGGCGCGCAGGCCGGCCGCATCGAGGTCGAACGTGAGGTCGTCGTCCATCTCGGCCACGCAGGCTAGTGGACTGCGCCGGCCGCGACGGCGACGAAGCCCGCCGCCCGCTTTATGGTGAGTGCGGTGAGAGTCGGCATCCCGACGGAGATCAAGACCGACGAGTTTCGCGTCGCGATCACGCCCGCAGGCGTGCGCGAGCTCGCGACGCACGGCCACGACGTGCTCGTCCAGGCCGGCGCCGGCCTCGGCAGCGCGATCGAGGACGGGCACTACGAGGCGCAGGGCGCCCGGATCGTCGCGTCGGCCGCCGACGTGTGGGAGGAGGCCGAGCTGATCCTCAAGGTCAAGGAGCCCCAGCCGGCCGAGGCCGCGCTGCTGCGCCCCGAGCAGACGCTCTTCACGTACCTGCATCTCGCCGCCGCGCCCGAGCTGACCGAGGCCCTCTGCGCCTCCGGGGCGACGTGCATCGCCTACGAGACCGTCGAGGACGGGCGCGGGCGCCTGCCGCTGCTCGCCCCGATGAGCGAGGTCGCGGGCAAGATCGCAACGCAGGCGGGCGCGTTCATGCTCGAGAAGCCGCTCGGCGGCCGCGGGGTGCTGCTCGGCGGCGTGCCCGGGGTCGCCGCGGCGACGGTGCTCGTCATCGGCGGCGGCGTCGTCGGCATGAACGCGGCGCTGATCGCGATCGGCATGCAGGCCGACGTGTTCGTCTTCGATCGCTCGATCGACCGCCTGCGCGAGCTGGACATCATCTTCGGCGGGCGCGCCTCGACCGTGTACTCCTCGACGCTCTCGATCGAGGAGATGCTGCCCGAGGCCGACCTCGTCGTCGGCGCGGTGCTGATCCACGGCGCCCGCGCGCCGCGCGTTATCTCGCGCGAGCAGCTCGGCCTCATGAAGTCGCGCGCCGTGCTCGTCGACGTCTCGATCGACCAGGGCGGCTGCTTTGAGACCTCGCGCCCCACGACGCACTCCGACCCGACCTACCAGGTCGACGACATCACCCACTACTGCGTGACGAACATGCCGGGCGCTGTTCCCGTCACCGCCACCTACGCGCTGACGAACGCGACGCTGCCCTACGTGCTCAAGCTCGCGGGCCTCGGCGTGCAGCGCGCCCTCGACGAGGATGCGGGGCTGCGCCTCGGGGTCAACGTGGCGGGGGGCGCCATCACCCATCCTGCGGTCGCCGAGGCGCTCGGCGCCGGATCGCCATAGAGCTGCTGGTCCTCGGCGGGACCGCCTGGCTCGGGCGCGAGATCGCCGGGCAGGCGGTCGGGCGCGGGGACGCGGTCACCTGTCTGGCTCGCGGGAAGAGCGGCGCCGTCGCGGCGGGCGCCGAACTGGTCGGCGCCGATCGGCGCGACGCCGGCGCCTACGACGCCGTCGCGTCGCGCGACTGGGACGCCGTGATCGAGCTGTCCTGGCAGCCGGGCTTCGTCCGAAGCGCACGCGCCGCGCTGGCTGGGCGCAGCGCGCACTGGACCTACGTCTCGTCCACGAGCGTCTACGCCTCGCACGCGGTCCCCGGCGCCGACGAGACGGCGGCGGTCCTCGCTGCGACGATGCTCGACGAGGTCGGTCGCGACGCCTACGGCGCCGCCAAGGTGGCCTGCGAGCAGGCCTCCGCCGCGGCGCTCGCCGACCGGCTCCTGATCGCCCGCGCCGGGCTCATCGGCGGCCCCGGCGACCACACCGGACGCTCGGGCGCCTGGGTCGCGCGCGCCGCCCGCGACCCAGGCGGGCCGATGCTCGTGCCCGACTCCCCCGGCCTGCAGACGCAGATCGTCGACGTCCGCGACCTCGCGACCTGGCTGCTGGACAGCGCTGCGGCGCGCACCACCGGGACGTTCGACGCGGTCGGGCCGGTGGTGGCGTTCGAGGCCTGGGTGCAGCAGTCGCGGGCGGTCGGCGGTCACAGCGGGCCGGTCGTGCGCGCCGACCCGGCCTGGCTGCTGGAGCAGGGGGTGGGCGAGTTCATGGGCCCCGAGTCGCTGGCGCTCTGGCTCGCGCGACCCGGCTGGGAGGGCTGGTCGGCGCGCTCGGGTGCCGCGGCGCGCACGGCCGGGCTGCGCCACCGCCCCCGCGCCGGCCTGCTCGCCGACGTCCTGGGGTGGGAGCGCGAGCAGGGCCTGGACCGGCCTCGCGACGCGGGCCTCAGCGCGACCCGCGAACGCGAGCTGCTCGCCGGGCTGGAGCGTTAGGTTCTGCTCATGGCGCCCGCGAGAGCACCGATCGCCCTCACCGTCATCGGCGGCTTTCTCGGCGCGGGTAAGACGACGCTGCTCAACGCGCTGCTGCGCGAGGGCGGCGGACGCGGCCTCGCGATCCTCGTCAACGACTTCGGTGCGATCAACATCGACGCCGAGCTCGTGCAGTCGCGCGACAGCGCGATGGTGCGCCTGGAGAACGGCTGCGTCTGCTGCAGCATCGGCGGCGACTTCATCGCGGCGCTGGCCATGCTGCGCGACGGCGATGAGCCCCCCGAGCACGTCGTCGTGGAGGCCAGCGGCGTCGCGGACCCGGGCGCGATCGCGGTGCTCGGCGACATGCCCGGCTACCGCAGGGACGCGACGGTCGTCGTGGCCGACGCCGAGACCGTGCGGGCGCGGGCGGCGGACGCGGCGACGCGCCACCTGATCGAGGGTCAGCTGCGCGCGGCCGACCTGCTCGTGGTCAACAAGACCGACCTCGTCGAGCCCGGGCAGCTCGCCGACACCCGGGCCTGGCTGCGCGGGGTCACGGGCCCGTCGACGGCGATCGTCGAGACCTCCTTCGGCGCGGTCCCGGCGGATGTCGTGCTCGGCATCGCGCCCGGACAGGAGCGCCCGCCCGGCGGCCACGACCACCACCACGACCACGAGCACGACCACCCGGCCTTCGAGACCTGGAGCTGGAGCGCCACGGCACCCGTCAGCGGCGCGGGCCTCGCGGAGGAGCTCGAGGCGTGGCCGGACGGCATCGTGCGCGCGAAGGGGCTGCTGCACTTGCGCGAGGACGCCGCCAGCCGCTACGTCATGCAGGTCGTCGGGCGGCGCTACAGCATCGAGCCCGACCGGCCTTGGGGCGAGGATCAGCCCGCGTCCCGGCTCGTCGTCATCGGCCTGCCCGGCGCCATCGACGCCCAGCGCCTCGCGGCTGCCTTCGCACGCCTGACGGGCGACGTGACGCCGGGCGCCCATGGCATGACTCCCGTCCCATGAGCGACTTCGTCTCCCGCGGCTTCGGCGGCCGGCGCCGCGTCGACCCCGAGCTGGCCGCCCGGCTGCCCCCCGGCCAGTACCTCGAGCAGGACTTCCCGGTGCTCACCGCCGGCCCGACCCCGCGTGTCGGCCGGGACTGGAGCCTGACGATCGACGGGATGGTCGCCCAGCCGCGCGGCTGGACCGCCGCGGAGTTCGCCGAACTGCCGCAGGAGACGATCCCCTGCGACATCCACTGCGTGACCAAGTGGTCCAAGCTCGGGACGAGCTTCGGCGGCGTGTCGCTGGACGCGCTGCTCGAGGGCGTGCAGCCGCTGGGCTCGCACGCGATGGCGCATTCCCACGGCGGCTATACGACGAACCTGGCGCTCGCGGACCTCACCGGCGCCAAGGCCTGGGTCGTGACCGAGCACGAGGGCGAGCCGCTGGCGCGCGAGCACGGCGGCCCCGCCCGGCTGCTCGTCCCGCACCTGTACTTCTGGAAGAGCGCGAAGTGGCTGGCGGGCCTGCGGGTCATGGACCACGACGAGCCCGGCTTCTGGGAGGCCAACGGCTATCACAACCGCGGCGACCCCTGGAAGGAGGAGCGCTATTGGAACGACTGACACCCGTCGCCCCGCGCGCTCCCGGGCGCTGGCAGATCGCGACGGTGACCGCGATCAGGACCGAGACGCCGGACGTCAAGTCCTTCCGCCTGGCGCTCGGGATGTGGATGGCGCACCTGCCCGGCCAGCACTACGACGTCCGCCTCACGGCGCCTGACGGCTATAGCGCCCAGCGCTCGTACTCGATCGCGTCCTCGCCGCTGGACGAGCACGGGATCGAGCTGACGATCGATCGTCTCGCCGACGGGGAGGTCTCGCCCTACTTCCACGACGTCGTCGAGGTCGGCGACGAGATCGAGGTCCGCGGGCCGTTCGCGTCCTACTTCGTGTGGCGCGGGACCGAGCCGGCCCCGATCCTGCTCGTCGGCGGCGGCTCGGGTGTCGTGCCGCTCATGTCGATGCTGCGCCACCGCCGGCGCGCGATGCCCGAGACCGACATGCGTCTTCTGTACTCCGTGCGCCGTCCGCAGGACGTCATCTACGCCGGCGAGATCGGCGAGGACGCGATCCTGACCTACACCCGCGAGTCACCCCCGGGGTGGGCCGGGCACACAGGCCGGCTGGACACCGAGCTCGTCGGCTCGGCAGCGACCGGGGCGACGACCGCCTACGTCTGCGGCTCCAACGGGTTCGTGGAGAGCGCGACGGGATTGCTGCTCGAGAGCGGCCTTGCGCCGCATTGGATCCGCACGGAGCGATTCGGCCCCACCGGCTGAGGCGACCGCCTACTCTCGGGCGATGAGCGCCGCAGCCACGCCGGTCGCCGACGGCGTCTGGCGCGTCACGCAGGGGTTCCCGCTGAGGATCAACGTGTTCCTCCTGCGCGAGGGCGACGGGGTCGCGGTCTTCGACGCGGGCGCCAAGGCCATGGGCCCCGCGATCCGCGCTGCCGCGGATTCGCTCGGCGGCGCGACGCGCGTCGTGATCGGCAACGCACACGCCGATCACCGCGGAGGCGCGCAGGCGATCGGCGCGCCGGTGCACTGCCATGCCGACGACCGCGCGGACGTCGAGGGCGGCGGTGGCGCGCACTACTTCGACTACGGCCTGCTGCCGGCCTTCGCGCGCCCGCTGACGCCGCGCGTCATGCACTCGATGGACGGCGGGCCGCTGCGGGTCGCCGCGACCGTGGCCGAGGGCGATCGCGTCGGCGACTTCGAGGTCGTCCACCTGCCGGGTCACAGCCCCGGCTGCATCGGCCTCTGGCGCGCATCCGATCGCCTGGCGCTCACGAACGACTGCTTCGCCCTGTTTCACCCCGCCCTGCCGTTTGCCGGCAAGCGCCCCCGCATCCCCCACGCCGCCTTCAACTGGTCGACCGAGCACTGCCGTGAATCGGTCGCCAAGCTCGCCGCGCTCGAGCCCCGCACGGCCTGGCCGGGGCACTTCGGCCCGCTGACCGGCGACGTCAGCGCCCGGCTGCGCGCCATCTGAATCGCAGAGACCTGCGACGGATCCGCTAGCCCGGATCGCCGAACGGCAGCACGTCTGCGACCCCCGACAGCTCGAACACCCGCTGGACGGCGGCCGGCCCGCGTACGAGCGACAGGCGATCGCCGGCGGAGCGCGAGCGCGCGGCGGCCGTCACCACCAGCCGGACGCCGGTGGAGTCCATGAACCGCAGGCCCGAGAGGTCGAGCACGATCGACTCCGCGTCGCCGGCCTCCGCGCGCCCGAGCTCCTCCTCGACGGCGCCGACCGTGGCCAGGTCGAGCTCGCCGAAGACGCGAATGCAGTGCGCGCCGCCTTCGCGCTCGGACCGCACCGCGAGCTGACCGGGCTCGAGCAGCTGCTCGGCCGGAGGCGCCTCGCGTCGTTCAGAAAGGGGATCTGTCATCCATGTCGGCACGCGCGCCGGGTCCAGCTCCTGCCCGCAATCGAGCAGACAGCGTCCCCGCGGATGGCAACGGCCGCACGTCCGCAGACGAACGCGCGATCGAGGCAAGATCCTAGTGCACCGGCCGCGGGCGCGCCCGGTCCTTCGTGAACTTCGTTGCAGCGGAGCTAGCTGCTCTTCTTGCCGCCCTTGCGCCCGGCCGCCGCCTTCTGCGCCTTCGTCCCGCCCTGGCTGGAGTCGCTGTTGCTCTTGCCGCCGCCCGAGGCCTTCCCGCCCTTGCTGGAGGCGTCGGGCGAATTCGCGATCCGCGCGGCGCGCGACTTGCTCATGCCCTTCTTGCGCAGCCCTTCGTACTGCTTGTCGTCCTTGACGCTCGAACCGTGATCCTTGGCCATGGTGACCCTCCTGTCCGGTGCGCGGCCGCGCACGATGACGATCTCCTCCTCGAAGCTCCCTGGCGTCAGGTGGCCGTCCTCCCACAGCTGCGGTGCGCGCGCGCGCATGATCGGGCCGAGCTCGCCGCGGTGACGCAGGACGACGTCGACCTCGAGCCCCTGCGCTGCCAGCGCGGCCTCGGTGCGGTCGAGGTCGCACATCGTCGACTGCAGGACGAGCAGCGCGCCGCCCGGGGCCAGGTGCGCCGGCGCCTGCGCGCAGATCGGATCCAGCAGCGCGCGCCCGTCGCGCCCGGCGTCCCAGGCCCGCTCCGGACCGGAGTCGGGTAGCTCGTCGCGGGGCGCCGGCAGGTACGGCGGGTTGACCGCGATGACGTCGAAGCGCTCACCCTCGACCGCCGAGAAGAGGTTGCCGTGGCGGGTGCGCACGCGCACGCCGTTGACGCGGCCGTTCAGCCAGGCCGACAGCAGCGCGCGCCGGGAGACGTCGACCGCGGTCACCGCCGCGCCGCGCAGGGCTGCCGCGACACCGATCGCGCCGCTGCCGGTGCACAGGTCGAGCACCCGCGCGCCGCGAAACGCGTGCTCGCGGACGGCGCCGATCAGCATCCAGGTGTCACTGCGGGGTTGAAAGACGCCCGGGACGGTGATCACGCGCATGCAGCGCTGTTTCCCCGTGTCGTCATCGTGTGAACCTCGTGGACATCCGAGCCCTCCGCAGCCGCTTCGAGCACCCCGTCGCGCTGACGGTCGGGGTCGAGGAGGAGCTCATGCTCCTCGACGCGGACACGCTCGAGCTGGCTCCGCGGGCGCCCGAGCTCATGCGCGCGCTCGGGGGCGACCCGCGGTTCAAGCTCGAGCTCCCGGCCGCGCAGCTGGAGCTGCTCGCCCCGCCGTCGACGACGGTCGCCGCCGCTGTGGGCGAGCTGCGCGGCGCGCGACAGGAGCTCGGCGAAGCGGCCGCCAGGCTCGGCCTGCGGGTTGCGGGGGCCGGGGCGCATCCGTTCTCCGGCGCCGTGGGCGTCCTCAACGGCGGCAGCCGCTATGACGCCACCCATGCGCGCTACGGCGTCGTCGCCGAGCTGCAGCTCGTCTTCGGACTGCACGTGCACGTCGCGGTGGGCGGAGCGGACGCCACGATCGCCGTGCACGACGCGCTGCGCTCGCGCCTGCCCGAGCTCGCCGCGCTCGCCGCCGCCGCCCCGTTCTACGCCGGGCGCGACAGCGGCCTGGCCTCGGTGCGCCCCCAGATCGCGTCGCTGCTGCCCCGCCAGGGCGTGCCGCCCGCCCTCGGCACGCTGAAGGCCTTCGCGGCCGAGCTCGCCTGGGGCGCAGCGGCCGGAGGGGTGCCGGACCCCAGGCGCTGGTGGTGGGAGCTGCGCCCGCACCCACTCCACGGGACGCTCGAGGTGCGCGTCTGCGACACCCAGCCCGACAGCCGCGGCACGGCCGCGATCGCCGGGGTCGTCCACGCGCTCGTCGCCGAGCTCGCCGCGCGCCACCGCAACGGGGAGCTGGAGGCACCGGCGGCGGACTGGCGCATCGCCGAGAACCGCTGGTCGGCGTGCCGCGCCGGGCTGGCCGGCGACATGGCCGACCTCGACAGCGGCCGCCTCGAGCCGACGGCGCTGCGGGTGGCGCGGCTGCTCGAGGAGCTCGAGGGCGCCGCGGCGGCGGTCGGATGCGCCGCCGAGCTCGCCGACGCGCGCGCCCTGCTCGATGCGGGCGGCGAGGCGGCGCGGCAGCGGCGGATCGGCGCCCGGCGCGGCGCGCACGGTCTGACGGCCTGGCTCGCCGAGCGCTTCAGCGGCGAGGACGGGCGTCGGCCGGGCGGACGCCCGGCCAGCGCCGCGGGGGCCGTTTCGCACACCCCGCGATGACGCGCAAGCTCGGCGGGTGCGCAGGTCGCATCCTGGGTATGTCTGAGGCGAATCAGCCACTCACGATCGGAGGAGAGCCACATGTCCGACGAAGCACACGGCGAAGACGCCCTCAAGGACGCCGACATCAAGAGCGGCACCGAGGACGGCACCCCGGCTCACAGCCCGACGACGCCCGAGGACGAGGGCAACGTCGGCGACGGCACCGGCGAGGGCAACGCGGGCCCCGCGAGCGGCACGTCTGCGAGCAATCCCGCAGCTCCCGAGGTCGACCACGCCTGATCATCGGGCCAGGCGGGGGACGACCGCCTGAGAAGTCTTTAGACCCTCTCGGCGACCCCGCCGGGAGGGTCTTTTCGTTCCAGCCCCGGGCGGCCGCGCCGGCTGTCAGGTCCGCGGCCCGTGCGACGGCGGGATGCGCAACGGGCGCGCAAAACGCGCCGGCGCGGCTGCCTTTCCGTCGCAGGAGGAGGTCGGCCGTTCGCTACAATCGGCGGGCCTGCGCGGGTCTGGAACACGGCCTTCGGGGTGGCGAACGCGGTGAGACGTCAGGGCCGTCCTGCGGGGCGCCGGCGGACCATTGCACACAACGACGTGTGCGATCGGAGCCATCGATGGCCTATCTCAACTGTGGGCGCTGTGGTCTTGAGATCAAGATCCGGGCGGCCTTCCTGCGCCTCGAGAACTGTCCGCGCTGCCTGGCCCGCAGCGCCGTCGTCTCTCCGCTCGTGCCGAGCACCGAGGCACTGACGCCGGCCTCCGGCTGGGGACCGCCGGCCGGCCGGTCGAGCGATCCCCGCGACCCGCAGGCTCCGGTGCCGCCGGCGCCCGCGGCGCCCTGACCGCGGCGGCAGTCAGTCGGCCGCTCGCGCGCCCATCGCGACCGCGCGGTGGCTGACGATCGCGTGCATGCGCGCGAGCGCCTGGCGGATGATCCGCGAGACCTGCATCTGGCTGACGCCGATGACCTCGCCGATCTCGGCCTGGGTCATGTCGTGCTCGAAGCGCATCCGCAGCACCGCGCGCTCGCGGGCGCTCACCGTCACGAGCAGCGCCTCCAGCGTCGCGCGCTCCTCGGCGCGATCGAAGCCGTGCTCGTCGAGCCCGATCGAGTCGCCCAGGGTCGCCGCGTCGTCGTCGGCCCCGCGGCGCGCCTCGAAGGACAGCGCACGGTGGGCGCCGCCGGCCTGCAGCGCCTCCAGCACCCCCTCCTCGGTGGCGTCCACCCGTACGGCGATCTCCGCCACGGACGGCTGGCGCTGGAG
This sequence comes from Solirubrobacteraceae bacterium, assembly GCA_034665465.1. GTDB lineage: Bacteria > Actinomycetota > Thermoleophilia > Solirubrobacterales > Solirubrobacteraceae > CADCVQ01. Next base: position 20,201 of record JAXDFS010000006.1, on the reverse strand, counting down.
GGTCTCGGCGAGCTCGCCGACGGCCTTGTCGACCCTGAGCGAGAGCTCCTGCAGGTCGCGCGGCACGCGCACCGCCCACGTGCGGTCGCGGAAGTGGCGCTTGATCTCCCCGAGGATCGTCGGAACCGCGTAGGAGGAGAACGCGATCTCCCGCTGCGGGTCGAAGCCGTCGACGGCCTTGATCAGTCCCAGAGCGGCGACCTGCAGCAGGTCGTCGAACGCCTCGGCCGAGCGCTGGTAGCGCAGCGCCAGCGATCGGGCGAGCGGCATGAAGCGCTCGATCAGCGCCGCGCGCGCGCGCGGGTCGCCGTCCGCGGCCAGGCGCTCGAACAGGGCGCGCTCCTCGCGCATCTCGCGCGCGCTACGCATGAGCCGGGGGGTCGTGGTCGCCGTCGTGCACGGTCGGGTCTCGCTGGGTGGCGAGGGCCCCAGTCTGCGCACTGATCGCGGCTGGTTCCGTCGGTGTTCACCGTCTCTGTCGTCCTCGCGACTCGGCGGGCGGACGGAGCCGGCACGGCAAGACTAGCTCTCCGCGGCCTCCATCGCAATGGGCGGCAGGTCGCGGCGAGACGTCCCCTCGTAGCCGGCCGGATACAGGACGAACATCTCGCTTGCGAGGTCGGCGCGGGCGTCGATGCCGCTCACGAACGCGCGGACCTTGCGGCCCGTGAGGCGCTCGACCGGATCGCAGAAGGTCGTGACCTCGGCGTACTGAAACAGCATGCGCAGGTCGCGCAGGCGGCCCTGCTCGCCCATGTCGACGAGCTTGCGCTCGGCGGGCGTCAGGGTCTGCTCGAGGGTCACGATGATGATGTCGGGCCCCGCCCATTGCGTCCGCGTCTTCGTCGGCCCGCGGCCGAACTGGTCCTTGTAGATGCGAACCATCTCGTTGGAGATCGCGGCAAGGATCCCGTGATCGTTGGGGGCCTCGACGGGCGGCGAAACGGATTGTGCGGCGTCCACTGATGCTCCTGGGCGGTGATGAGGACAGTGCCCGCGGCCCTCGCCTGGCCCCTCGCGGAGCCCGGCAGTGCCCGAGAAGCAGGAGGACCGAAGCGGCGAGTTCGCGGCGCGCCACCGCAGCGGCCCGGTCCTAGAATACCCAAAGGCCTGCGCGCCAACCGCCCTTGTGGATCACGCGCGACAGCCCACTTCGAGCATGGCGCCCCGGCGCTCGCCCGATTCAGAGAGAGACCGGTATGTTTCGCGCGTGTTTTCCGTCGCCGATCCGATGAGCGGGCAGGGGCGCTTCCGCGTTTCCGGGCGGCGGTGGTGAGCTCGGCGTTGGGGTGTGCGGAGTCCCAGTCCCAGCCGGATCCCAGCGCGCAGCCGGCGCCGCAGCGGCGCTTCAAGATCGTCGATGTCGTCAGTGGCGCGACGATCGCGGAGTACGCGAGCACGAATGCCGCCGTGGGCCTGCTCGCAGCGGTCGACTCGATCTTCGACGTGCGCATCTTCGTCTGGATCCCGGAGATGACCGCCTGGCGCGAGCTCACGCCCGGCGAGCAGCGGATCCTCTGGGACTTCCGCGGCCGCTGAGGCCGTATGCTCACGTCATGGCGGTCGTGCGGCTTCGGGGGCAGTTGGAGAAGCTCGCGGGAGGCCCCGAGCACAGGATCGACGGCGCAACCGTCAGCGACGTGCTCCAGGGCCTCGAGCGGGAGATCACGGCCCTGGACGGGTGGATCCTCGACGAGCGCGGCGTCCTGCGCCGTCATATCAACGTCTTCGTCGGCGCCGAGCCGGCCGACCCCGACACAGCGGTGGGCGCGGACGATCAGATCGAGATCCTCCCGGCGATCTCCGGGGGCTGACGTCCGATGACAGAGCTGCTGGTGGGGACCCGCAAGGGCCTCTTCGTCCTCGACGGCGAACCCGGGGAGCAGTTCGCGATCGGCGGGCGCCACTTCGAGGGCCAGCCGGTGGACTACGCGATGCGCGAGCCCATCTCCGGGCGCGTGTTCGCAGCCGTGACCTCGCCCTTCTACGGCCCGCGCATCTGGCACACCGACGACCTCTCGTCGGGCGACTGGACCGCCGCGCGCGGAGTGGCGCTGCCCAAGGGCGGCCGGGAGGCGCTGAAGCGCATCTGGGTGATCGTCGCCTCCGACGACGCGAGCCGCATCTGGGCGGGCGGCGATCCGGGCGTGCTCTTCGAGAGCCGCGACGCCGGCGAGACGTGGGAGCTCAACCGGGCGCTGTGGGAGCACCCCAGCCGCAGGCGCTGGCGCCCGGACTCGGGCGGGCTGTCGGTGCACTCGATCGCGCCCTGGCCGGGTGTCCCGCTGCGGATGGCCCTCGGCATCTCGGCCGCCGGGGTCATGCTGACCGACGACGGCGGGTCCAGCTGGCACCACGGCAACGAGGGCATCGTCGCCGACTACCTGCCCGAGGACGCCCGTGCCGGGGCGGTCGATCTGTGCGTGCACCATCTGGAGCGCGCCCCAGGCCGGCCCGAGCGGCTGTTCCTGCAGTTCCACGGCGGCGTCTACCGCTCCGACGACGCCGGCCGGACGTGGACGGACATCGCCGCGGGGCTGCCGTCGGACTTCGGCTTCCCGGTCGTCGTCGACCCCGCCGACCCCGACAGCGCGTACGTCATTCCCGTCACGACCGCCGACCGCGTCGTGCCCGGCGGCATGGTGCTCGTCTGGGAGACGCGCGACGCCGGCGCGACCTGGGCGCCGCACGGTGACGGCCTGCCCCAGCGCGACGCCTACCTGCAGGTGCTGCGCCAGGCGTTCGACCGCGCCGGCGAGGGCGACGGCCTCGAGCTGTACTTCGGCGCGAGCTCCGGTGAGATCTTCGGCTCCGGCGATGCCGGCGCGACCTGGTTCACCGCGGCGCAGCGGCTGCCGCCGATCGCCTCGGTCAGGACCTCCCGGCCTACTTGAGCGCGTCCTCCGGCACCACGTAGTAGACCTTGGCCGGCGGGCGCTGGGCCGGGCTGATCAGGTGGCGCTTGGTCACCGTGAAGGTCTTGTCCGGGTAGCCGCCCTGCTCGCGCACCCAGGCCAGCACCTCCTCGGGATCGCCGCCCGCGTCGATGATCCGCTCCTCGAAGATCGCGACGGTACCCGCGGGGTTGCCGAGAAACAGCGTCGGCGCCACGCCGGCGAGCAGCTTGCGGATCGGATCCTTCGCCTCGCTCTTCTTCTTGGCCATCGCGGTCGCACCATAACGGCCCCCGGCGGCGCGGGTCGCCATCATCACGGCATGCGCCCTGAGCCCGCCCGCGCCTGATGGCGCAGCGTCCCCGGCCGCGACGGCGGGCGCGCGTGCCCCGGCTCACCGTCGACCTCAGCGCGCTGCGCTCATCGCGCGAGCTGCGCTGGCTCGTGCTGGGCAACTTCGTGTCGGGCCTCGGGACGCAGGCCGGCCTGGTCGCGCTGCCCTACCAGATCTACATCGAGACGCGCTCGGCGCTGCTGACCGGCCTGCTCGGCGCCGCCGAGCTCGTGCCGCTGGTCGCGATGGCGCTGCTGGGCGGCGCGCTCGCCGACCGGATGGACCGCCGGCGGCTGCTGGCGCTCGACCAGATCGGCCTCGTCGCGATCCCCGCCGCGCTGTTCGCGGCCGCCGTCGCGGGCAGCCCGCCGCTCGTCGTGCTCTACGTGCTCGGCGGGCTGCTCGCCGGCTTCGGCGCGCTGCAGAACGTGGCGCGGTCGGCGATCGTGCCCAACCTCGTCGCGCGCGAGGAGATGCCGGCGGCGCTGGCGGTGAACTTCGGGCTCTACCAGCTCACGATGGTCTTCGGCCCCGGCTTCGGCGGCCTGCTCATCGCGGGCGCCGGTGTGGCAGGCGCCTACGCCGCCGACGCGCTGAGCTGCCTGGCGATGGTCGCCGCGCTGCGCCACATCTCGCCGCAGCTGCCCCAGCGTAAGGGCGAGCCGCTGGCGATCGGCCGCTCGATCTCCGAGGGGCTGCGCTTCGTGCGCCGCAGCCCCGCGCTGCTGGGCTCGTTCGCCATCGACCTGTCGGCGATGACGTTCGGCATGCCGCGGGCCCTGTTCCCGGTGCTGGCGGTGAGCGTCTACGGCGCCGGCGCCAGCGGGACCGGCCTGCTCTTCGCGGCCGTGTCGGCCGGTGCCGCGGTGGCCGCGCTGACGACGCGCTGGCTGGATCACGTGCGGCGCCTCGGGCTCATCACGATCGCGGCCGTCTGCGCCTGGGGCCTGGCGATCGCGGGCGCGGGGCTCGTGTCGTCGCTGTGGCCGGCGGCGGCGCTGCTGGCCGTCGCCGGGGCCGCCGACAGCATCAGCGCGGTCTGCCGCTCGGTCATCAACCAGAGCGTCACGCCCGACGCGCTGCGCGGCCGGATGTCCTCGGTCTTCTCGCTCGTCGTCACGAGCGGCCCGCGCCTGGGCGACATCGAGGCGGGGGCAGTGGCGTCGCTCGCGAGCCCGCGCTTCTCGGTGACGTCGGGCGGCCTGGCGTGCGTCGCCGGAGCGGTGCTCATCGCTGCGGCGTTCCCGCAGCTCGCGCGCTACGACAAGGACGCGGCGATCGCGCGATCGGCGGCGGCAGAGGGGGGCTGACCGAACCCCCACCATCGAGCAGGCCGCCTTGCGCGCCCGATCGCGCGGGTGCATGCTTGCGCCCATGAGCACGATCGACGCCAGAGCCAGACTCATCCGCCTGCAGGCCGAGCGCCTGGCCGCCCTCGAGGCCGGCGCGCAGGAGCCGTCGCCCTACATGTCGCGGCTTTCAGACGCGATCGCGGAGGCCCGAATGGACTACACGATCAGCGCCGTCGTGGAGATCGCCGCGCTGCGCAGCGGCTTCGCCGACCTCCCCCTGAGCTAGGGCTCGCGTCGCCCGGCGGGCGCGGCGGGTTTAGGCCCGCGCGCATCCGCACACAACCTGTCTACGGACATGCTCGCCGACGAGCCCACCACCGAGACGTTGCGCCTCGCGCAGATCGAGCGCGAGCAGGACGAGCTGCGGCGCGCGCAGGCGGCCCCGACAGAGTCCGACGAGCGCGCCGCCACGCGGCGCGCCGACAAGGCGGCATACCTGCGCGAGAAGCTCGACGAGCAGACCGCGCATCCCGACGACGCCGGCTGACGCGCCCCTCCGGCCGCCTATCCTGGCGGCATGAGCCCTCGCGCCGCCACCGTCGTCATCTGCGCTCACTCGACGGATCGCTGGGAGGTGCTCAACCGCGGACTCGATGCGACCCTCGCCCAGGAGCCGGCGCCGCGCGAGGTCGTCGTCGTCGTCGACGACGAGCCGGAGCTGCTCGCGCGCCTGCAGTCCGAGCGCCCCGAGGTCCGAGCAGTGGCCAACGCCCGCACGCCCGGCGCGTGCGGCGCGCGCAACACGGGGGCGCAGTACGCCGGCGAGGGCGAGGTGCTCGTGTTCCTCGACGACGACGCCGTGCCCGAGCCGGGGTGGCTCCGCGCGCATCTGGGCGCCTACGACGACCCGACCGTCGTGGGAACGGGCGGCCCGGTGCTTCCGGCGTGGCGGTCGGGCGAGCCGCGCTGGTTCACGCCGGAACTGCTGTGGGTCGTCGGCTGCACCTGGACGCCCGGATCCGCCGAGGCCGTCGAGGTCCGCAACCCGATCGCGGCGAACATGACCGTCGACGCAGATCGCTACCGGGCCGCCGGCGGCTTCGACGAGCCGCTCGGGCGCCTCAACCGCAACGGCCGGATGTCGGGAACGGCGGAGGAGACCGAGCTGGCCGTGCGCATCGCGAGGGGATCCCACGGCGGCCGCTGGGTGATCGTCCCGCACGCCACCGTGGCGCATGACGTCCCCGCCAGCCGCGGGACCGTGCGCTACCTCGTCCGGCGCTGCGGCGTCGAGGGACGCGCGAAGGCCACGCTGTCGCGCCTGGATCGCAGCGGCGCGATGCTCTCCTCGGAGCGCAGCTACGTCGCCCGCGACGTCCCGCTGGCGATCCTGCGCGAGCTGCGCGGCGTCCTGCGCGGCAGCACGGCCGGGATCGCGCGCGCCACGGCGCTCGGCGGCGCGGTCGCCGTGACCGCCTCGGCGTACGCGGCCGAACGCGTGCGCTCCGCGCTCGCCTGAGCCGCACGCGCGTGGACGCTCCCGACGCTGCGGCCGTGGCGCCCCGGCCCGGCTCCTCGCAGCTGGCGCAGCGGGCGTCGGACGTCCTGCGGCTGTCGCTGCTCGCCGGCGCCGGGCTGATGCTCGCGACCGGGCGCACGCACGCCGCCGCCGCGATCGGCCTGATCGGCATAGGCGCACTGCTGTTGCGCACCGCGCGGGCACCGGCACTGCTGGACCTCGCCTTCGTGACCGTGCTGTGTGCCGACGCGTGGGCGACGTCGCTGGGCGCGTTCGCGCACTTCAACCGCGAGGACCGCCCGGGACACCTGCTCCTGTCGGCGCTCGCGACACCGGTGCTCGCCCATCTCGCGCGGCGCACAGGGGTCGTCGCGGCGACCGTGCCCCTGCGCCCCGGCGGGCGGCTCGCCCACCTGCTGGTCATCGCCGGCCTCGGCGTCGCGCTCGGCGTCGCCTGGGAGCTCGTCGAGTACGGCGCCGACGCGCTGCTGGGGACGAACATGTCGCTCGGCTACGGCGACACGATGGGCGACCTCGTGGCCGACGCCGCCGGGGCGTCGGCGGCCGCCGCGCTGCTGACGTGGCGCCTCGCGCGCACCTGACGCGGTCGGCCTCAGGGAAGCTCCGGGGAGAGCTCGGGCTCGGGAGCGGGTGCGGCGCCGCTGCGCACCAGTGCCAGCAGGCCCGGCGCCACGACCGCCGCGACGAGCGCGTTCCCGGCCAGCCACGCCGCCCCGATGCCGGGCAGGCCCAGCGAGCCGGCGAGCACGAGCGCGAGCACCACGACCACCGCGAACACCGTGCCCTGCGCCGCGAGGATCGCCCGGCCGCGGCCCTGCAGGCGGGCCGTCGACACATACAGGCAGACGATGGCCCGCGCGATGCTCGCCAGCGCGAGGAGGCGCAGCACCCCGGCGCCCGCGTCGACGTACTCCGAGCCGAACGGGATCAGCACGAGCGACGCGGCGGCGCACACGAGCAGCGCCGCCGGCACGAGGACCACCAGAAACCGCCGCACGACGGTGTTGGCCAGATGGGCGGTGCGGCGCTCGTCGTGGGCGCCCTCGACCGTCATCGACGTCGTGACGTTGTAGAACAGCAGGTCGAAGGCGACGATCAGCATGAAGGGCATGTAGAAGTGCGCGCTCGCGGCGTTGCCGAGCTTGGCGACGACGATCAGCGGCACGAGCGTCACCGCGGCCTGCCCGAGCACGAAGCCGGCGTAGTCCTGGGCCAGGAAGCGCGCGAGCCCGCGCCCTCGCAGCGAGCGGGCGGCAGCCTCGTCGGGAGCGGCCCGGCGCGCGGGCGCCAGGATGCGGCCGAACAGCAGCGCGTTGACGGCCGGCACGACGACCAGCGTCGGCAGCATCCAGGCCAGGAACACCGCGTGCGCGCTGCCCGCGGCGACCAGCACCGGCAGCAGCGCGATCTTCGCGATGCTGAAGCCGGCGTTCTCGATCGGGACCCAGGTTGCGCGGCGCATCGCCGTCAGCGCGGAGTCCTGCAGCACGAAGACGCCCCACAGCGCCATCGATCCGACGAATCCGGCCGCGAGCCAGTGATCCTCGGCGAGGAACCTCAGCTGCCCCGAGATCGCCGGTGCCGCGACCACGAACGCCAGCCCTCCGAGCAGCCCGGCGACCGCGCTCGCGCCGTAGGCCGCGAGGATCGCCCGGCCCTGGGCCGCGCGGCGCACGCCGGGCAGGAAGCGCACGATCGCATCGACGAGGTTGAGCTGGCAGATCGCCGACAGCGTGATCAGCGACGAGATCAGCGCGGCGTCGCGTCCGACCTCGGCGGTCGGCGCGCTGCGCGCCGCGAGCGCCCAGAATGCGACGCCCAGCAACGCTGTGAGCGCCGTGCCCGCCATGAGGCTGTAGGCGCCGCGAAACAGCGGCTCGCGGACGTGCGCGCGGATGCGGCCGGCCGGCGATCGAGCGTTGGTCGGGCCGGGAGACGCCACTGCGCGCAGTATCCCGAGTCGCCGCCCGCGCCTGGCCGACCGCCCAGGTGCCCAAAAAACGCCTCGCGCTAAAGGTGAGCGGACAGATAGCCGATGGTGGCTGGACCGATGACCGATCAGAATGAGTGTCGACTAATGATCCATAGCGCCTTCACTAACGAAGCGGACCAGGACAGCCCGGTGGCCGAAGCCGACCGGATCACGGCATCGAAAGGATTCGAGCACATGGGCCCCAGCACCGTGAATATCAGCGCGATCATCCCCACCCTCAACGAGGCCGCCAACCTTCCCCACGTCCTGACGCGCATCCCGTCGTGCGTCGACGAGGTCATCATCGTCGACGGCCACTCGACCGATGACACGATCGCCGTCGCCCAGGCGCTCGTGCCCGACGTGCGAATCGTCCTGCAGAACGGCCGCGGCAAGGGCAACGCCCTGGCCTGCGGGTTCGCCGCCGCACGCGGCGCGATCATCGTGATGCTCGACGCCGACGGCTCCACCGATCCCGCCGAGATCCCGCAGTTCATCGCCCCGCTGCTGGCCGGCGCGGACTTCGTCAAGGGCACCCGCTTTGCCTACGGCGGCGCGAGCGAGGACATCACCCCCCTGCGCCACGTGGGCAACACCGTGCTGAGCGGAACCGTCAACCTCCTCTTTCGCACGAGCTACACCGACCTCTGCTACGGCTACAACGCCTTCTGGCGCCACTGCCTCGACGACCTGAAGGTCGACTGCGACGGCTTCGAGGTCGAGACGCTCATGAACATCCGCATCGCGCGCACCGGCCTGAAGGTGCACGAGGTCGCGAGCGTCGAGCACGAGCGCCTGCACGGCGTCAGCAAGCTCCACGCGGTGCGCGACGGCCTGCGCGTCCTGCGCACGATCATGCGCGAGCGCCTGCGCCGCGCCGACTCCGCGTCGAGCGACTGGCAGCCGGACTTCCGGGAGCTCCTCCGGCCGCTCGCGCTGGCCGCCGCCGCGGCCTGACGGCCTCGATGGCATACGGCAAGCTCCAGGCGCCCGCCGCGGTGCGGCGCGTCGAGTTCGCGGGCGCGCCGGCCGACCTCGATCTGCGCCGCGACGGCGAGCCGTATCGCAGCGCGCTGCTCGTGGCGACCCTGCACGGCCGGCCCTTCGGCACGGTCACCGTGACGCTCGACGCCGCGCAGCTCGGCGGGCAGGCCGCGCGCGCGGCGATCGAGGGCGAGCTCGGGGTCCCCCAGACGGCCGCCCCCGCGCCTCCGGAGCCGCTTCCCTCCGTGAGCGTCGTCATCGCCACCTGCGGCCAGGACGACGCGGTCTCGCGGACGGTCGCGTCGGTGCTGCGCTGCGAGCCGCCCGCGCACGAGGTCGTCGTGGTCGAGAACCGCCCGACCGGCTCGACGGTCGCCGCGACGCTGGCCGATCGCTTCGGCGCGGACGGACGCGTGCGCTGCGTCGCCGAGGCGCGCCAGGGCCTGTCATGGGCGCGCAACGCGGGCATCGCGCAGGCCGGCGGCGAGGTGTTCGCCTTCACCGACGACGACGTCGAGGTCGAGCCCGGCTGGGTCGGGGCGATCGCACAGGCCTTCGCGGACGAGCCCGAGGCCGCCTGCGTGACCGGTCTCATCCTGCCGGCCGCGCTGGAGACCCCCGCGCAGCTCGTCGTCGAGCAGTACGCGAGCTGGGGCAAGGGCTACGAGCGGCGCGTGTTTCGTCCCGACGAGCCCACGGGCCCCCTGTTTCCCTACGCGGCCGGCGAGTTCGGGTCGGGTGCGAACACGGCGCTGCGCGCGGACTTCGCCCTCGCGACCGGCGGCTTCGACCCGGCGCTCGGCGTCGGCACGATCGCGTGCGGCTCCGAGGATCTCGACGTCTACGTGCGCGCGCTGCTCGGCGGCCGCGCGATCGTCTACGAGCCCGCGGCGATGATCTGGCACCGCTCGCCGGACACCGCGCCGGCCCTGCGCAGCGAGGTGTTCCGCTACGGCGTTAGTCTCGCTGCCGTGATCACGAAGTTCGCCGTCGAGGGCCATGCCTGGCGCATCCTGCGTCGCGCGCCGGCCGGGCTGCGCTTCCTGCGCGACCCGGGCTCGCGCAAGAACGCCGGCAAGCAGCGCGAGTACCCGCGCACGCTGAACTGGATCGAGTACGCCGGCATGCTGCTGGGCCCGCTCGCCTACGCCGAGAGCCGGCGCCGCACCGCCCGGCGGTAGGTCCTCGTGCGCGAGCGCGATTCCCGCGTCCTCGCCGACGCAGGCCTGCTGGCGCTGCTCGCCGCGGCGGCCGCCGCCGTCGCCGCCGATCTCGCGGTGGTGCGCCCCGTCGCGGTCGTCCTCGCCCTGCTGCTGGTGCCCGGCGGCGCCGTGCTGACGCGGCTGCCGGTCGGCGACCCCGCCGGCACCGCTGCCATGGCGATCGGCCTGAGCCTCGCGATCGAGACCCTCCTGGCGGCGGGGCTGGCAGCCGCGCACGTCTGGCAGCCGTGGCTGCTCGCAGCGGGCGTGGGCGTTCCGGCCGCTGCCGCGCTCGCCCTGGACCTGTGGCGCCACCGCCGGGCGGTCCCCGCCGGCCGCGCCTCGCCATGAGCGACACCGGCGGGGCGCTGGAGCCCGGGCGCCGCCTGGACGCGATCTCGGCGGGGGCCACAGCGCGTGCGCGGCGCCAGATCGTCGCGCAGCTCGCGCCGGTCGCGGCCGGGCTCGCGCTCTGGCTGGCGTCGCTGCCGGCGATCGACCTCGGCGACCTGGGCGACTACGGGCTGCTGCGGGCGTTGCCGCCGACCTGGTACGCGGGCCTCGCCGTGCTGGTGCTCGGCGCAGCGGCCGTCACGGCCGCGGGACGACCCAGTGGCTGGGTCATGGCCGCCTACGTCGCCGCCATCGTGGCGGTGCTGTGGGCCACGATCCCGGCGGTCGCCGACGCCCCGCAGTACCCCTGGGTCTACAAGCACATCGGCGTCACGCAGCTCATCGCGGCGCACGGCGGGCTCACGCTCAACGCCGACATCTACAACCGCTGGCCGGGGTTCTTCGCGCTCGCGGCCGCGTTCTCGCGGCTCGCCGGCCTGCCGGATCCCGTGAGCTACGCGGCCTGGGCCGAGCCGCTGTTCATGGCCGTCGACACGCTGCTCGTCGGAGCGATCGCCCACGCGCTGATGCGCCACGTCCGCGTCGCCGGTGCGGCCGCGCTGCTCTACGTGCTGCTCAACTGGGTCGGCCAGACCTACTTCTCGCCACAGGCCGCGGCCTCGACGCTGGCGCTCACGCTGCTGCTCGTGGTCCTGCGCGGCCTGCCTCGAAAGCGCGCCTCGCGGTGGCGGCGCAGCGGCGAGCCCGCGCGCGCGGACCGGCTGCGCTGGCCGCCCGGCGCGGTGTACGCGGTCGTACTGATCCTCGACGCGGCGATCGTGGTGACCCATCAGCTCACGCCGTTCGCGCTCGTCGCACAGGTCGCCGCCCTCGTCGTGCTCGGCGCCGCCGGCTCGTGGCGACTCGTGACCGCGATGGTGGCGATCCCAGGGTTCTTCCTCTTCGCGAACCTCGGGTACGTGCAGGAGCACTTCACGCTGCTGACCGGCCTCGACCCGCTGCAGAACCTGCGCACCGCCGGCACCTACGACGTCCAGCGCTCTGCCGGCAAGGTCTTCAACGCCGACGTGTCGCTGCTGCTGAGTGCCGGCATGTTCGGCGCCGCGCTGGTCGGTGCGCTCCTGCTGCGCCGCCGCGGCTTCGGCCTTCTGCCGCTGGTCCTGCTGGCGCTCGCGTTCGCGCCCTTCGCGGTCGTGCTCGCACAGAGCTACGGCGGCGAGGCGAGCCTGCGCGTCATCCTCTACGCCTCACCGTGGGCCGCGATGCTGGTCGCGGGCGGCGTCGCAACGGTGCGCCGGACGGCGCTGCGCGTCGCCCTCTCGGCGACGGTCGCCGCAGCGGCCTGCGCCCTGATGGTGCCCGCGGTGTACGGCGTCTCCCAGCTGAACGTCATCCCGCGCTCGACCGTCGCGGTCAGCGAGGACTTCTACGCGCGCGCGCCGGCGGGCTCGGTCCTCGTGCTCGCCGGGCCCGGCTTCCCGCTGCGCGTGGGCGCCCGCTATGACCGCTTCCGCGGCCCCGTCGGCGACGCGGACCCCAACCTCCTGCACGACGACCGCTTCCGCTCGCGGGCGCTCGGCGCGGCCGATCTGCCGGCGGTCGTGCGCGAGATCCGCCGCTACGCGCCGCGCGGCTTTCTCGCGTTCTCGAGCACCGAGGACGAGTGGGCGCGAGCGTTCGGCCTCACGCCGCCGGGGGCGCTGGAAGATCTGGAGCGCGCGGTCGCGGGCTCCCCCCGCTTTCGCCTGTGGGCGCGCTCGGCGACGGCGCGGATCTACGAGCTGGCGCCCGGCTGACGCCGTCGGACGCGCGGGGCGGCATGGCCGGCCTGGGCCTCGGAGCGCATCTCGCCCGCGGCCGCCGGCGTCAGGTGCAGCCGGAAGCCCGGCTGCAGGCCGGGGGCGCTGACGACCTCCACCAGGACCATCGCGCCGTCCTCCTCGACGACGCGGTAGGACGCCTCCGTGCCGAGCAGCTCGCGGCGCAGGATCCTGCCCGGGGTGAGCATGCGGCTCACGATAGGTGGCGCGCATGCGTCGTGGCAAGCGCTCACTGGTACACCCGCACCCAGTCGACGAGCAGCGAGGCGGGCAGCGCCGTGCTCGCATCCGGGTAGCCCGCCCAGGCGCTGCCGACGGCAAGCGAGAGCAGGACGTGGAACTGGTGGTCGTAGACCCAGCGCGAGCCGGCCGGCAGGTCGGCCGCGGTCACCGTGGTGACCACCTGACCGTCGAGCGTCCAGCTGATCGACGTGGGCGACCAGATCACGCCGTAGGTGTGAAATGCCGCGGACAGGTCGACCCCGGAGGCGAGCTCGCGGCCCCACGGAGAGTCGTTGTTGACCGCGTCGGGGCCGTGGACGTGGGCGTACCAGGTCGACGGGTCCTGTCCGAGCGCCTCCATGACGTCGATCTCGCCATTCGCCGGCCAGCCCGCGGTGTCGATGTCGTCGCCCATCGCCCAGAAGGCGGGCGCCAGGCCCTTCCCCTTGGGCAGGCGCATGCGCGCCTCCAGGCGGCCGTAGCGAAATGAGAACTTGCCCTGGCTGGTCAGCCGCGCGGAGGTGTAGCCGTGCGCTCCGACGCCGGGCTCGCGGCGCGCGGTGACCGCGAGGTTGCCGGCGCCGTCCAGCGAGGCGTTGCGAGCCGCCGCGGTGTAGGTCTGCCACTCGGCTCCGTTGCCCCAGCCGTCGCCGGTCTGCGACTGCCAGCGCGATGAGTCCGGCAGCGTGCCGGCTGCGCCGTCGAACTCGTCCGACCAGACGAGCTTCGCGGCGACAGGTGCCGGGGCGGGCTGCACGACGGGCGCCGGCTGCGCGACGGGCGCCGGTGCCGGGGTGGGCGCAGGCGCCGGGGTGGGCGCAGGCGCCGGGGCGGGTGCGGGGGCCGGACGGGCCTTGACGCGCCGCAGCGACGCGCTCACCGTGGGGCGCAGCCGACGGCCGACGACGCGGCCGACGAGCCGGCTGCCGCCGATGTGCATCCGCAGCCGCACGCGCCGGGGCGTATGGGCCTTCAGGACGACCCGCCGGCTGACGGCGCCCAGGCGGACCTGCGCGACGTCGGGGCGGGAGGCCTTGGCGAACGACAGCGTCACCTCGTAGGAGCCCGGTGACGCAACGTCACGCTGGATCGTCGCGGTGGTCGATCCCGCGGGCGCCGAGGCGCCGGCAGGAGCCGCGGTGGCGAGGCAGAGGGCAAGCAGCGTAAGGATCAGGGAGGCACGCATGTACTGCGTACATCGGGTCCGACCCCGAACGTCCAGCGGCGGCCGTCTCCAAGATGGGCCATCCGTCCATGGCCCTCACCACGCGGATGCCGGACGTTCGTCCAGAGGCGGGCGCGACGAGCGCTGGACGGGTGACGTGCTCAGCGCCAGACGGAGACGTCGTCGACCAGCATCCGCGCGGGAAAGGCCGTGCCGGGCGCGATCACACCGCCGAACCCCCCGAGCGCCAGGCTGAAGACGAGGCGATAGGGCCGCGCGAGCAGCCACGGCGCCCCCCGCGGGACGTCGGCGCGCGACACGGAGCCGTAGCGGTGGCCGTCGACGGTGAACTCGACGACCCCCGGCTCCGTCCTGATGCCATAGAGATGGGTCGCCGCGGCGAAGTCCAGCCGCTGCGCCGTGGCGCCGTTCTGGTAGGCCTGCGGGCTGCCGCGCCGCTGCGGCCCGTGGACGAAGCCGTAGAGCAGGCGCGGGCGCAGGCCCGAGAACTCCATGATGTCCAGCTCGCCGGAGGCGGGCCAGGCCGGTGGCTCGACGCCGGACGCCCAGAAGACGGGCCACAGGCCCGCGCCCGGCGGCACGCGGACGCGCGCCTCGATGCGCGTGCGCTCGAGCGTGATCGGCAACCGGCTCTCGATGCGACCCGAGGTATAGGACCCCTGGACCCCACGGGCATCGACGTAGTCCTCGGCGCGCGCGGTGATCGCGAGCCGGCCGGCGCCGTCGAGCGCGACGTTCTCCGGACGGTCGGTGTAGGCCTGGACCTGCGTGGGCCCCCACCCGAAGCCGGTCTCGGCCTCCCAGGTCGCGGCGGCCGGCGCGCTGCCCGCCGGGCCGTCGAAGCGGTCCTCGAACACCGGCGCGACTGGCGCCATCCCGACGGGCCCGAGCCGCTCGGCCTCGACGGCGGCGATCTCCGGGCGCCCGCCGGCCGCGCGGAAGCGCAGCGTCAGGGAGCGGCCGCGGACGACGACCTCGAAGGCCGTGTGCACGGGTCGCTGCAGGCCGCCTCCGACCGGGACGTCGACCACCTGCGAGACCCCCGGCGCGGTCACCCGAAAGGTGCGCGGGCGCGAGAGGCGACGCGACTCGGCGAGGTAGAGCGTGACCGCGTAGCGCCCCGGTCGGCCGACACGCAGGCGCGCGTGGTGCAGCCCCTCCGCCAGCGTCTCGTAGAGCTTCGGAGTGTGCGTGATGTCCAGGGGCCGGCGGATGCGCGAGCGGCGGCCGTCCAGCGCGCTGCCGGCCGGCCGCCACTGCCGCCCGGCAGCGTCGCGCAACGGCGTCGAGCCGGCGTAGATGCGAACGCTGTCGCCGCTTCGCGCCGACGCCGTCGCCGGAACGAGCGCGGGCAGGGGCAGCGCGAGAGCCAGCGCCATCATTCGCAGCCACGGCATCCGCATGGTCATCGCCGTTCAGTCAAGCACGGCGCCGAGGCGGGCCCGCCGTCAGGAGTGTGCGAACGCGGGCTCGGCGCCGGGGGCGGCGACCGCGCGGCTGCGGCTGGACAGCAGCGCCGTGCAGAGCACCGCGCCGGTGGCGAAGATCGCCGCCGAGCACCAGAACGCGGTGGTGTAGCCGTGCACCGCGGCGTGCGCGGCGAGCGCCGGCGTCGGGACCTGGCCCGCGAGCGCGCTCGTCGCCGCCGACGCTGCGATCGTGCTGAGCAGCGCGGTGCCGATCGAGCCGCCGACCTGCTGCATCGTGTTGACCATCGCCGACGCCACGCCCGCGTCCTCGGGATCGACACCGAAGGTCGCCGTCGCCATCGCCGAGCTGAAGGTGAGCCCCATGCCGGCGCCCATGATCAGCAGCCCGGGCAGGACGTGCGTCGCGTACGCCGTGTCGACGCCGACGCCCGTCAGGGCCAGCAGGCCCGCGGAGGCGGTGAGCATCCCCGTCCCGATCAGCGGTCGCGGGCCGATCTTCGGCAGCAGCTTCACCGTCGCGGTCGTCGCCGCGATGATGATCGTCCCGGTCATCGGCAGGAACGCGAGGCCGGTCTTGATCGGCGTGAAGCCGAGCGTCTGCTGCAGGTAGAACGTCAGGAACAGGAAGACGGCGAACATGCCCGATCCCGCCAGCATCATCGCGAGGAAGGATCCGCCGCGATCGCGGTCGAGCACGACGCGCAACGGCAGCAGCGGGTTGGGGCTGCGTCGCTGGATGGCGACGAACCCGGCGAGCAGCGCGACGCCGGCGACGAGCATGGCGATCGTCAGCGGAGCGCCCCAGCTGTGCGTCTGGGCGTTGGAGAACCCGAAGACGATCGCGAAGAGCCCCGTCGACGCGGTCACCGTCCCCGGGATGTCGAGCTTGGGCTTGATCGCCGGGACCTCGTTGTGCAGCAGGGCCTGCGCGGCGAGCGCAGCGGGGATCGCGATGAGGAGGTTGACGTAGAGGCACCAGCGCCAGCTGAGGTACTCGGTGAGAACGCCGCCGAGCAGCAGGCCGATCGCGGCGCCGCCGACGGCGACCGCTCCGAACACGCCGAAGGCCTTGGCGCGCTCCTCGGGCTCCGTGAAGGTCGTCGTCAGCAGCGACAGCGCGCCGGGCGCCAGCAGCGCGCCGAAGACGCCCTGCAGCGCGCGCGCGCTGACCAGGACGCCGAAGGTCTGGGCAAGACCGCCGATGACGCTCGCGCCGGCGAAGCCGAGCAGGCCGATGACGAAGACGCGCTTGCGGCCGACGAGGTCGCCGATGCGCCCGCCCAGCAGCAGCAGGCTGCCGAACGCCAGTGCATAGGCCGTGACGATCCACTGGCGGGCGTCGTCGCCGAAGTGCAGCGACGTCTGCGCGGACGGCAGCGCGATGTTCACGATCGTCGCGTCGAGCACGACCATGAGCTGCGCGATCGCGATGACTCCGAGGATGAGCCAGCGCTTGGCGTGGTGGGGATTGGGGTGGGTCTCGGTCATGGGGGTGATACCTCGCTCGGGGCTATGTGGAGTGCTACGCTCCAAATGGAGGGGAGATCTCTACTTGCGGCGAACGCTACCACATAAGCGGAGAGTCGATCTCCGCTTCACTTGGATTTCTTTGCGATGAGCACCTTGCCCCTACCCGAGCGCCCGCTGCGCCGCGACGCCGAGCGCAACCGCCGGCGCATCCTCGAGGTCGCCCGTGAGGCGTTCGCCGAGGACGGCCTCGCGGTGACGCTCGACGAGATCGCCCGCCGCGCCGGCGTGGGCGTGGGCACGGTCTATCGCCGCTTCCCCGACAAGGAGCAGCTCATCGACGCGCTCTTCGAGGAGCGCATCCGAGAGGTCGCCGCGATCGCCGAGGCCGGGCTGCGCTGCGAGGACGCCTGGGAGGGCCTCGTCCACTTCCTGGAGGGCGCGACCGCAGCGCACGCGGACGACCGCGGCCTGAAGGAGGTCGCGCTGTCGGGCACCCACGGGCGCGAGCGCGTGGCCCGCGCGCGCCAGCTCATGTTCCCGCTGGTCACGCGCCTTGTGGCGCGCGCGCAGGAGCAGGGGACCCTGCGACCCGACGTGCAGGCGACCGACCTCCCGCTCCTGCAGCTCATGCTCGGCTCGCTGAGCGAGTGCACCCACAGCGTCGACGCGGACGTCTGGCGCCGCTACCTGGGCATCCTCACCGACGGGCTGCGCACGAGGCGCGACGGCCCGACCCCGCTCGCCTCAGCGGGCCTGGAGCCCGAGCAGGTGCAGCGCACGATGCGCTGCTGGCGGCCGTCGGCCGCGCGCTGAAGGCGCCGGCCGGCGGCGGAGGTCACTACCGCCCGACCCCGGCGCAGACGCCGGAGCCGGGATCGGCGGCGACGTTCAGACCGGCGAGTGGCCGCTCTTGGGGTCCTGGTTCTCGTCGGTGTCGTGCGAGTCGGTCGGGCTGTCGCCCACACCGTGGCCCTCGACCGCTCCGCCGGGGTTGGCGTTGGCGCTGTCGCTGGCGTCGTCGACGCGCTTGATGTCGTCGTCGGTCGCGTTCGGAGTGTCGTTGCCCTCGTGGACGGTCTCGTCCATGTTCTCCTCCTTCGAGCGCAGGCCGGGTGCCCGCTGCGATGGTGTGCTAGCGGGCTACCCGTTCGCAAGCGAGTAATGCACCCGCTGCGTCGCTAGGTTTCGCGCCGGGAGATGCAGCTCGCGATCATCAGCGACACGCACATGCCGCGCGGCGAACGGACGCTGCCGGCGGCATGCGTGGAGCGCTGCCGCGACGCTGACGCGATCCTCCACGCGGGAGACCTCACGGCCATGGCGGTCCTCCGGCTGCTGCAGTCGCTCGGCCCCCCGGTACACGCCATCTCCGGCAACGTCGACGACGACGCGGTCCGCGCCGCCGTGCCCGCCCGCCTGGAGCTCGAGCTCGACGGAGTGCGGATCGGCATGACCCACATCCCGGGGCCGGCCGACGGCCGGCTGCAGCGGCTGCGCGCGGCGTTTCCCTCATGCGCGGCGGTGATCTTCGGGCACACCCACATGCCCCAGCACGAGCACGAGGACGGCTTTCAGATCTTCAACCCGGGCTCCCCGACCGAGCGCCGGCGGGCGCCGGTGCGCACGATGGGCGCCGCGCGGATCGCGGGCGCGAGCATCGAGTTCGAGCTGCACGTCGTCTGATCGGCGGGCCGGGCGGCGGGGCCGGAGGACCGCGTCGAAGGTCGTATGGGCGGTCCGACCATTGGTCCCAAACCGCGTCATCCACTCGGATGACACGGCATGCCGGGAGCCGCGGTGACAACCTGCGTTTTCCCCGCTTGTCCGGGACTCCTGCGGCTGGGACCTTGCATGTCAGGACCGCAACGGATCGGTCCGCATTCGCTTCCAGGGACAGGAGTCGTCATGGGTGTTGTGCTGCACGCAGCTTGGGCAGGAATCGGAGTCTTCCTCTGTGGCGCGATGTGGTTCAGCCTCCTGCGGCGGACGCGGCGCGTCTCGCTGTCCCTCGGCATCGTCCTGGCGTCCGCGGCAGTGGTCGCGGCCGTCGCCGGCATCGGGACGCAGGTCGTCCCGAGCGCAAGTGCAGCGGTCGCGCCGACCGGCGGCGGCTTCACGGTCACGCCCGGCGACCTGGCGTTCATCCTCAAGCAGATCAAGATCGCCGAGCACCACGCGGCGACGCTGACGGCGACCAACCCCTGCGGCACGCTCGTCGGCCCGGGCCCCGACCAGATCCCCGATCGCCTCACGCCCTACGGACTGCGAACGGTCGACGGGTCATGCAACAACCTCTTCGCCGGCCGCGAGAAGTTCGCCGCTGCCGACGTCCCGTTCCCGCGCCTCTCCGGCAGCCAGTTCCGCGCCGCCGAGGGCGCGCCCACCGGCTTCCCGGCGCAGGCGACGTCGTCCTACGCCCAGAAGAAGGGCAACGTCTTCGACTCCCAGCCGCGCACGATCTCCAACCTCATCGACGACCAGACGTCGACGAACCCGGCCGCGATCGCCGCCTCCGGCCACCCCGTTCGCACGCAGAACGACCCGGCCAGCGCGATCCCCTGCACGACCGAGCCCGATCCGGCCGCGATCCCGCCGGTCGCCGGCGTCCCCGCCGGCTGCACCCCGGCCCACAAGACGCTCTTCATCCCGAACGTCACGACGGACGTCGGCCTCTCGCCGCCGTACAACTCGCTGTTCACGTTCTTCGGGCAGTTCTTCGACCACGGCGTCGACCAGACCGTCAAGAGCGGCGGCGACGTCTTCGTCCCGCTGAAGGCCGACGACCCGCTGCGCACGCTCGGGCCCGACGGCAAGCCGAACACCGGTGACGAGGTGCCCGACTCGCAGGCCTTCATGGTCCTCACGCGGGCCCAGAACCAGCCCGGCCCCGACGGCGTCATCGGCGACGACCCGTCCACGCCGAACATCGACGAGAGCGCCGACGACGTCCAGGACGCCAACAACACCGACTCCCCGTGGGTCGACCAGTCGCAGACCTACACCTCCCACGCATCCCACCAGGTCTTCCTGCGCGAGTACGCGCTGAACGCGGCGAGCCGGCCGATCTCCACGGGCAAGCTGCTCGGCGGTCTGCCCGCCAACGCGACCTACCCCGGCTCCCCGGACGGGACGACCGGCATGGCGACGTGGTTCAACGTCAAGAAGCAGGCCGCCGAGAAGCTCGGCCTGCTGCTCACCGACGCCGACGTGACGAACATCCCGATGCTCGCGACCGACCCGTACGGCAAGTTCATCCCGGGCCCGGCGCGCGGCCTCCCGCAGTACGTGCGCACCGACGGCACGCTGCTCGAGGGCAACCGCACCACGCCCGTCGCGGTTCCGGCGAACGCCCAGCACTTCGACACGCCGTTCCTCACGGACATCGCGCACAACGCCGATCCGAGCCCGCAGGACACCGACCACACCCCGGCCACCGCAGCCGTCGCGCCGACGCCGGACGGCGACAACACGCCGTCCGCCGACTTCGCGGCGCAGACGCCC
>JAXDFS010000005.1:0-3548 GCA_034665465.1 Solirubrobacteraceae bacterium | reverse complement strand
CGTAGCCGCGCTCGAGCTCGCGGCGCAGCGCCACGAGCGTCGAGACGCCGTAGGCGACGTTGGAGACGGCGCCGTTGGAGGGGAAGCCGACCGTCCGGCCCAGCGGGACGAGATACTCGGGCAGGGGCCGCTGCGACGGGCGCGCGCCGCGGTGCAGGCGGGCGGCCAGCCGGTCGTCCGGATCGACCGGGGAAAGCACGCGCACCTCGTGCCCGGCGGCCAGGTACTGCTCCGCGAGTGCCTCGATGTGGCGCGTCACTCCCCCTGGATAGGTCCACGAGTACGGGGACACCAGCGCGATGCGCATCAGCGGATCCTACCCTCCGCGTCGAGGCGCGGGGAACCGCGCACGTATGCGGTCGCGCAGGCCAGCACGAAGACCCCGAAGACGAACAGCAGCGGGCCCGAGTCGTTGAAGAGCGCGCCGGCGATCGAGGACGTCAGCCCGCCGACGAACGCCGCGAACCAGCCCGGCGAATCGCCGAGCGGGGCGTAGATGCGCTCGCGGTGGCGCACCGCGTAGGCGACGGCCAGCAGCGCCAGGACGACGACGAGCGGCATCGCCCCGAGCTTGAGGACGTTGAAGGCCAGCGTGTAGCGGCGCACGACCACGTCCCAGAGCGCGCCGCCGCTGTCGGCGTGCAGGATCGTGCGCGTGAAGTGGCCGTTGGCGCCGGTCGCGAGCTCCAGGCCGGCAAGCGCAACGATCGCCAGCAACGGCACGAGCGCGGCGACCACGAGCCGGCGGGCGGAGGGCCGCCCCGGGAGCATCAGCAGCGTCGCGGCGGCGATCCCCGCGCCCACGGTGATGACCCCCCCGACATCGGCGCCGAGCTCGGCCGCGCCCGTGAAGATCCCGAGCACGAGGCCCGCCACGGCGACGATCGCCGCGCTGCCGCGCGAGCGCCGCCGCTGCCACAGCAGCGCCCCGAGGCCGACCATGAGCAGCACGGTGAGCGTCGACTCGAGCTCGTTGCCGAGGCCGTAGAAGCGCGATCCCGAGCGCGGGTTGACGCCCAGCAGCGAGCGGATGATCAGCGGCGAGCCGAAGGCGAGATCGGTCGCATAGGCCACGATCGTGACGGCGGCTGGCACGAGCGGCCCACGCGGCCAGCGCACGAGCCGGTCGGTGATCGCGCCGAGGCCGAAGGCTCCGGCGGAGACGATCAGCATCTCCGCCAGGCGCGAGGGGGCCAGCCAGCCGGTCAGCAGCAGCATCGGCAGCACCCACATGATCCCCAGCGAGCCGATTCGCAGCGCCGCGCGGATCCCGCGCCGATCGGCCGCGAAGCCGAGGGCCAGCGTCAGCGACAGCCAGGTGAACAGCAGGAAGCCGAGCATCGGCGTGCGCCGACCGCTGACCACCCGCAGGCGCGCCTCGACGGTCTTCAGCTCCGCCGCGTCGCGCACGTCCTCGGCCCCCATCGCCTGGCCCTTGACCTCGCCGGGGACGGGCAGGCCGAGCTGGCGCAGGATCGTCACGGAGATGTCGATGCCGGCGACGATCCCGGGCAGTCGCGTCGTCGGCGAGGTCAGCGCGCCGTTGCCGCCCGGAACCCCCGCGACACCCGCCGGCAGCAGCTGGGGAGCGCGCGCGGGCGGCGGCGTCTGCATGACGATCAGCAGGTCGCCGGGGCGGCGGTCGCGCACGAGCGCATCCAGGACGGCGTCGCCCTTGGCAGCGGTCGGCAGCCCGGCGACGACGAAGCGGTGGCGGCGCAGCAGCCGCCGCACGCGGACGGCGAGGTCCGCCGCGGGCCCGAGCGAGACGCGGGCCACGTCGCCCGCGCGGTCGGCTGCGGCGACCGCGTCGAGGTGGTCGCGGTGCGCCACGCCGGCATAGGCGCCCCCGCCGGGGATCTGGCCGGCCAGCAGGCCGGGCTGGATCTCGGCCAGCGCCGTCGCGGCCCGGTCGAGCGCCTTGCTCCAGCCGAAGATGAAGCCGCTGCCATCGCCGCCGGGGACCAGCTCGAGCGGCGGCGCCGCGGGCGGGTCGTAGACCGCCGCCGACGTGCGCGAGCCGGCGGTGACGTCGAGCATCGCCTGCTCGGGCGAGTAGCGGCCCTGCGTCGCGCTCACGAGCCCGAGCGCCAGCTGCGGGCGCGCGTCGAGGCGATCGAGGACCGGCTTGGGGTTGTCCTCCCCGCCGCTGGGCAGAAACGCCAGCACCGCCCGCGCCTGGCGGGCCTGGGCGGCAGGCGGCCGCACGGCTGCCGCGCCGAGCGCGAGCAGGAGCACCGCGAGCGCGGCCGTCACCGATGGGAACTTCGCAAGCACGGCCATCGCCCGCTCTATCCTGTCTGATCGTGCCGACGCGTCATTTCGTGAAGTACACGTTCCTCAAGCTCGACCCCGCCTGGCGGCGCCTGGACGACGACGTCCGCGAGACGCACAAGCGCGAGTTCATGGCGGCCTGCTCGGACTTCTCCGACGGCCATCTGCTGCGCGCGTTCTCGACCGTCGGGACGCGCGGCGACACCGACCTGATGCTGCTCGCACAGGCGCAGAACCTCGAGCGCATCCACGAGTTCCACGTCGTGCTCGCGCAGAGCGGGCTCATGAAATGGTCCTCGACGCCGTACTCGTTCCTGGCGATGACCAAGCCCTCGGAGTACTCCGACGAGTCGCGCCTGGAGGTCCGTCCGGCCCACGCGAAGTACCTGTTCGTCTATCCGTTCGTCAAGACGCGCGCCTGGTACACGCTCGATCCGAAGGAACGCTGGCGGATCATGCAGGAGCACATCAAGCTCGGCAAGGAGTATCCGCAGATCGACCTCAACACGTCCTACTCGTTCGGCCTCGACGACCAGGAGTTCGTGGTGGCGTTCGAGACCGACGACCCGGCGTCGTTCCTGGACCTCGTGCAGCGCCTGCGCACCACCGAGTCCTCGCTCTACACCAAGCGCGACACGCCGACCTTCACCTGCATCAACACGTCCGTCGAGCGCGCGCTGTCCGCCCTCGACGGCGTCCCGGTCGCCGCGGAGCTCGCATGAGCTCGGAGCAGCCGGGCGAGATCCGTGACATCACGGTCATCGGCGGCGGCCCCGTCGGCCTCTCGACGGCCTTCTGGGCCGGCATGCGCGAGGCCTCGTCGCGGATCGTCGACTCGCTGCCGCAGCTCGGCGGCCAGCTGACCGCGCTGTACCCCGAGAAGTGGATCTTCGACGTGCCCGGCCACCCGCGCGTGCTCGCGAAGGACCTCGTCGAGTCGCTGCGCCGCCAGGCGATCGAGCAGTTCGACGTGCCGGTCCACCTCGAGACGACCGTCGAGACGATCGAGTGGGAGGACGACATCGTCGTCCTGCGCACGAACAACCCCGATTACCCGGAGCTGCGCAGCCGGGCGGTCATCATCGCCGGCGGCCACGGCGCCTTCGAGCCCAAGAAGCTGCCCGGCTACGACATGACGCCCTGGGAGGGCCGCGGCGCGCACTATCTCGTCGGCTCCAAGTCGGAGTTCGCCGGCAAGAAGGTGCTGATCATCGGCGGCGGAGATTCGGCCTGCGACTGGGTCATCAACCTGCTGCACACCGCCGACTCGCTCG
>JAXDFS010000004.1:0-4144 GCA_034665465.1 Solirubrobacteraceae bacterium | reverse complement strand
GGGGGCGACCACGTCGACGAGCGCCTGTGGCCCGAGCACCGCCGCGGCGCAGGTCTGCAGCACGCGGCCGAAGCGATCGGCGACCCAGCTGCGGATCTCGTCGGGAGCGGCGACCAGGAGCGTGTCGCCGACGAGTGCGCGCGCCTGCAGCGGCGCGAGCCAGATCTCGTAGGTCGAGTCGGGCACGGCCCCGCGAAGCTCGCTGCGGATCAGCGCCCAGTCGTGCGCGAGCTGCGGGGGGACGGCAGGCGTGATCGGCTCCTTCGGAGATGCTGCGACAAGCAGGCGGAGGGCCCACGAAACGGGCCCGGACGGCGGCGAATATACCAGCGCTCCGGGGCGCAGTCAGGGGTCCGCGAAGCCCCGCGCGACCGAGCCCGCACAGCGCGGGAAAAACCTCGGGCAGGGCCAGGGGCCGGGTGTCCGCTAGGATCCGGCGTCGCATGAAGCGCACCTACCAGCCCAAGAAGCGCAAGCGCGCCCGCACGCACGGGTTTCGCCAGCGCATGCAGACCAAGGCCGGCCGCCAGACGCTCAAGCGCCGCCGCGCCAAGGGCCGCAAGCGGCTGACCGTCTGACTCCCGCGGTGGCGCCCGCCCGGCCCGCCGGACGGTCTAGGCTCGGGTCTGTGGACGAGCAGCCGCCCCGCGCTTCGACCCCGCGCCCACGGCGCGGGCGGCTCTCGCGCAGCGCCGACTTCGAGCGCGCCTACCGGCAGGGGCGCTCGCACGCCAACCGGCACTTCGTCGTGCACGCGTTCCCCCGCGGGGACGGCGAGCAGCCGCGCCTGGGCCTGTCGGTCTCGCGCAAGGTCGGAGGGGCGACGGACCGCAACCGCGTCAAGCGCCTGCTGCGCGAGGCGTTCGCGGCGGAGTCCGGCGTCGTGCCCGCCGACCACGACGTCGTCGTCGTCGCACGGCCGAGCGCGCGCGAGCTGGCCGAGCGCGAGGGCCTGGACGGCGTGCGCGACGCACTGCGCGAGCTGCTCGCCCAGGTGACCAAGCGGTGAGGGCGGCCGTGCGCATCGTGCAGGCGCCGATCGCGCTCTACCGGCGCGTGATCTCGCCGGCCCTCCCACGACGTTGTCGCTACGAGCCGACGTGCTCGGCCTACGCGGTCGAGGCGCTGCAGGAGTTCGGCATACTTCGCGGCCTCGTGCTGGCGACCTGGCGCGTGCTGCGCTGCAACCCGTTCAGTCACGGCGGCTATGACCCCGTGCATGCCCAGCGCGTCTTCGCGCCCGGCCTCCCAGACAGGCCCTCCTCATGACCCCCCTCGCTCTTCTCCCACCGATCAAGCTCATCGTCGAGGCGCTGAAGCCGGTCCTGATCTTCATCCACGACACGCTCGGCGTGAGCTGGGGCTTCTCGATCGTGCTGCTGACGGTATGCGTCCGCGCCGCGATGGCGCCGCTGACCGTCAAGCAGTTCAAGTCGATGCAGGCGATGGTGCGCGTCGCGCCGCAGCTCAAGGAGCTGCAGGCGAAGTACAAGGACGACAAGCAGCGCCAGCAGCAGGAGGTCATGAAGTTCTACGCGGAGAACAAGATCAATCCGTTCGCCTCGTGCCTCCCGCTCGTCGCACAGCTGCCGTTCTTCATCGGTCTCTTCTACCTCCTGCAGAGCGACCTGCGCAACGAGATCTGCGGCCAGACGGCGAAGGCCTGCGGGCTGATCCCTGGGGCCACGGGCGAGAAGTTCCTCTTCGTCCCGGACCTGACCAACAAGGCGCACGGCCTCGTGCTGGTAGTGCTGATCGTCCTCTACATCGGCTCGCAGCTGCTGTCGAGCCTGCTGACGCCGTCCACCGGCGACCGCAACCAGCGCATGCTGATGCTGGGCCTGCCGTTCGTCTTCACGTTCTTCATCCTCAGATTTCCCGCGGGCCTGATCGTCTACTGGATCACGACCAACCTGTGGACCGTCGGGCAGGGCTACCTCCTGCGCCGCAAGATGGGGCCGATATCCGCGCCCAAGACGGCGATGGCCGGCGATTCGATCCTGGGTGGGCTGGGCGGGGGAGGCACCGGCGCCGGCGGCCTCAGCGGGATGCTCGCGAAGCTCACGAACGGCACCGGCGCGTCGTCGAAGGACACGGCACCCGTGGGGGCGGCGTCGAAGGGCTCGCGCGCGAAGGGCGCTGCCGTGAAGGGTGGGGCTGCCAAGGGCGCCGGCACGAAGGGTGCGGCGACGGCGGAGAAGCCGAAGCCGAGCGGCCCGCCGCCGCGTCCGCCGCGCCAGAAGAAGAAGCGATCCGGGAGACCGCGATGAACGATGCGACCAGCGCACCGGCAGAGGCCGTCAGGGAGTTGCTCGATCGCGTGGTCGCGGCGCTCGGCCTCGACGCGACGGTCGACGTGACCGACGACGGCGAGGTCTGCACGGGCACCGTCAACGGCGAGGACCTGGGCCTGTTCATCGGGCGCCACGGCCAGACGATCGACGCGGTGCAGCACCTCGCGCAACGGGCCGCCGGCCCGCGCACCGGCGACGATGCCCGCCGGATCGTCATCGATGCCGAGGGCTACCGCGAGCGGCGCGAGACGATGCTGCAGCGCCAGGCCGACCAAGCCGTCGAGGACGCCCTGCGCTACGGGCGCCCGGTCGCGCTCGATGCGATGACCGCCAGCGAGCGGCGCCTCGTGCACGAGTACCTGCGCGATCACGACGGGGTGCAGACGTACTCCGAGGGCGACGAGCCCGATCGCCACCTCGTGGTCGCTCCACAGGACTGACGCGCACGCCCCGCCGGGGTCCGGCGCGTTTCACGTTTTTCTCCCCGGTGAAACACTTTCCGGATGCTGACCGAGACCGAGCGCGGCCTCGTCGCCGGGATCCTCATGAGCGAGGGGTCCTTCGGGGGCGACGGCAAGCAGCCCCACGTGATGCTGCGCAAGCACATCCGTCACGAGTCGCTGATGCGCTGGCTCGTCGCCCGCTTCCCGCGCACGCGCCTCTACGGGCCCTACCACCACGGCGACCGGTCCTACTTTCAGTGGGTGGCGCGCGGCCCGGCCCTGGTCGAGGACGTGCTCCCGCTCCTCGAGGAGCTCGTGGTGCCGGAGCTCGACGCCCACGCCGCCGCGCGGCTGCAGGAGATGCGCGACCGCTACGAGGCCTACATCGCCCGCACGCTGGCCCGGGAGAGGGGCTCGTGAACCGCGCCGAGCGCGTCAAGGCGGGCCTCGAGCAGCTCGCCGAGCGCTTCGGCCTGCCGCCGGAGGTGACGTGGCAGCTCGACAAGCTCCTGGAGATCGTCGCGACGGACCCGCTGGCGCCGACCGCCGTCCGCGAGCGCGTCGATGCCCTGGACACGCACGTCGCCGACGCCCTCGTCGGGCTGGAGTTGCAGGCCGTGCGATCGGCCCGGCGGATCGCCGATCTCGGCTCGGGCGCGGGCTTCCCCGGCCTCGTCCTCGCCGCGGCGCTGCCCGAAGCCGAGGTGGCGCTCGTGGAGAGCAGCTCGCGCAAGTGCGCCTTCCTCGATCGCGCGATCGCCCGGATGGGGCTCGCCAACGCCGCGGTGGTCTGCGAGCGGGCGGAGTCCTGGGGCGCTGGAACCGCCGCCCGGGATCTCGTCACGGCCCGCGCGGTGGCGCCGCTGAACGTCCTCGTGGAGTACGCCGCTCCGCTGCTGGCGCCCGGTGGTGCGCTGGTCGCGTGGAAGGGCCGGCGCGACGAGGGCGAGGAGGCCGACGCGGCCGCCGCCGCGGCGGTGACGGGGCTCGAGCCCGCACAGACCGTCCGCGTACACCCTTGGTCCGGGGCCGAACATCTGCATCTGCACGTGTTCGTCAAGGTCGGTGCGACGCCGAACCGTTTCCCGCGCCGCCCGGGAATCGCCAGCAAACGCCCCCTGCGCGCCGCCGGCTGAGGCCGCGCGCCGGGGTTCGGAGCCGAACGACCGCCATCTCCGACCTCTCGCAGCGGTACCGTTGCCCGATGGGCACCGTCTACGCGATCGCAAACCAGAAGGGCGGTGTGGGCAAGACGACGACGGCCGTCAACGTCGCCGCCTGCATCGCCGAGGCCGGCTTCGCAACGCTGCTGATCGACATCGACCCACAGGCCAACGCGACGCTCGGCATCGGCGCCGAGAAGGACTGCGAGCCGAACATCTACGACGTGCTGGCCGGCCGCGCGGA
>JAXDFS010000003.1:0-3538 GCA_034665465.1 Solirubrobacteraceae bacterium | reverse complement strand
TGCTTCGGCTTCGGCCTCGGCCTCTTCTTCGACATCGTCGCGCTGCAGACGCTCGGCGTCTCCTCGCTCGTGCTGCTCGGCGTCGGCTACGGCGCCGGCCGCCTGCGTGAGGCGCGCGACCCCGAGGGGACGCTCGTCCCGCTCGCCGTCGGCGCTGCGGCGACGCTGGCGGCGGCGCTCGGCTTCGCGCTCATGCAGTTCCTGCTCGGCGCCGACGCGCCGGTGAGCTGGGCGCTCCTGCGCCAGACGCTCGCCACGCTCGTCGTCAACACGCTCATCGCGGTGCCGGTCTACGCCGTCGTGCGGCGAGCGCTGCAGGCGAGCCTGCCCGACGACCCGCGCCGCCGCCGCCGCCGCGCGTACACGACCGGCGGCCTGTCGCCGCTCTCACGCGGGATCGACCTGCGGTGATGATGGAGCCCGCCGGCGAGCGCCGCACGCCGATCACGCCGCAGCTCGCGCTGCGCGTGGCGATCTTCGGCGGCGTCGCGCTCGCGCTCTTCGCGATCGTCTTCTTCCGCCTGTGGTACCTGCAGGTGCTGTCGGGCGACAAGTACCTCGCCGAGGCGACGGTCAACCGTGTCCGCGAACTTCGGACGCAGGCGCCGCGCGGGAAGATCGTCGACCGCAACGGCCGGGTCATCGTGCGCAACCGCCTCGCGGTCGTCGTCCAGCTCGACCCGACGCGGCTGCCCCAGCAGGAGCGCGACCTCGCCGCCGAGTGGGGCCACAGGATGGGGCTGCGCGCGGCGCGCCTCAAGGGCGACCGCGGCCCGCCGATCAAGATCCCCGCCATCCCGACCGCAGAGCTGCGCTCGCGCTTCCAGCGCCTCGGGCGCCTCCTCGGCAAGTCCGCCGACTCGATCCACCGGCAGGTCGTGCGCTCGCTCGTGCTCGTCCCGTACTCCTCGGTCCGCGTGAAGACCGACGTGCAGCAGTCGGTGCTCTCGTACATCTCCGAGCGCCCGGAGCAGTTCCCCGGCGTGAAGGTCGAGCAGACGTACCTGCGCGACTATCCGCGCGGCACGCTCGCGGCGCAGATCCTCGGCACGGTCGGCGAGATCAGCCCGAAGGAGCTCGAGCTGCCGCGCTTCCGCGGCGTCCACGCGGGCACGGTCGTCGGCAAGCAGGGCCTCGAGCGTACGTACGACCGGTACCTGCGCGGCGTCGACGGCGTGCGGCGGGTGCAGGTCGACGCCCTCGGACGCCCGATCCCGAGCGATCGCCTGCACGACGTCGCGCCGGTCGCCGGACAGCGGCTGCGGCTGTCGCTGGACCTCCCGCTCACGCGCACGGGCGACGCGGCGATCCGCGGCCCGCTCAACGCCGGCAACCATCCGGGCGCGTTCGTCGCGCTGGACCCGCGCAGCGGCGAGATCCTGGCGATGGGCTCCTACCCGACGTTCGACCCGGCGCTGCTCACGCGGCCGATCACGCAGAAGCGCTACGACGCGCTCTTCGGCGACAACGCCGGCGCGCCCGCCTTCGACAGGGCCATCCAGGGCGGCTACCCGACGGGCTCGACGTTCAAGGTCGTCACGGCGCTGGCGGGGCTCGACGCGGGGCTCATCTCGCCCGGGACGACGATCAACGACTCAGGCTGTATCCAGGTCGCCGAGCAGAAGCGCTGCAACGCCAAGGACCAGTCGTACGGCAGCGTCGACCTCTCCCGGGCGCTCCAGGTGTCCTCCGACGTCTACTTCTACTCGCTCGGCGTCAAGGCCTTCTACAGCCCGGGCATGCTGATCCAGAAGTGGGCGCGGCGGCTCGGGTTCGGCCGCCGGACCGGCGTCGACCTGCCCGACGAGGGCTCCGGCGTCATCCCCGACAAGCACTGGCGCGACAACATCAACGAGACCGAGAAGCGCTGCCGCAAGCGCAAGAAGATCTCGCTGGCCGCGAACGTCTACGCCGCGGGAGCGGCGGGCTGCGGGATCTCCGACCTGCGCGACTACAACCTCGGCGACACCGTCAACCTCGCGGTCGGGCAGGGCGACATGTCGGCCACGCCGCTGCAGCTCGCCGTCGCCTACGGGGCGATCGAGAACGGCGGCAAGGTCGTCACGCCGCACCTGGGCCTGGAGATCGAGAGCGAGCGCGGCGAGCTGATCCAGCGCATCGAGCGCGACCCAGCGCGCCGGATCACGATCGACGAGGCCAATCGCCAAGCGGTCGCCAACGGCCTGCACCGCGCCGCCAGCGAGGCGGGCGGCACGTCGGCCGACGTCTTCGCCGGCTGGCCGCAGGATCGCTACCCCGTCTACGGCAAGACCGGCACCGCGCAGCGCGGCGTCAAGCAGGACCAGTCCTGGTACGTCGCCTACGTCCCCGACCCGAAGCGGCCGATCGTCGTCGCGGTGACCGTCGAGGAGGGCGGCTTCGGCGCCGCGACGGCCGCACCGATCGCGCGCCTGCTGCTGTCGCAGTACTACGGCGTCCAGAAGAAGATCGTCCACGGGACCTCGCAGACGCGATGACTGCGCGCCATTGCTCGACCGTCGTGACGGCGAACCCGCAAGGCTGGTCCTCGCGATGACGGACACGCCAGCCATCCGCGTGCCCGCCCGGCTGCGCCTGCCGTTCGATCCGCTGCTCGCGCTGGCGACGATCGGGCTCATGGCTGCATCGCTCGTTACCCTTGATGCATCGACGCGCAAAGACGTCCCGGGCGATCCGCACTACTACGTCACGCGCCAGGGCGTGTACTGCGCACTCGGCGTGATACTGGCGATCGTCCTCAGCCGGATCGACTACTCCCGGCTGCGCGAGCTGAAGTACGGCATCTACGGCCTGCTGATCTTCAGCCTGCTGGCCGTCATGGCCTTCGGCGGCAACACCCGCGGCTCGCGGCGCGCGATCCAGACGCCGTTCTTCGAGATCCAGGCCTCCGAGCTCGGCAAGGTGCTGCTCGCGGCCGCGCTGGCGGCGTTCGTCGTCGATCGCGCCCGGCGCCTGGGGGAGCGCGACACCACCGCGCGCATCGTGCTGCTCGCGATGATCCCCGCGATCGTCGTCATGGCGGGGGACCTCGGCTCGGGACTCGTCTACATCGCGATCCTCTTCGCGGTGCTGTTCGTCGCCGGCGTGAGCTGGCGGCACTTCGCCGGGCTCGTCGCGCTCGGCACGATCTCGATCACGCTCGTCCTCGCGGCTGCGCCGGCGCTCGGGGTGACGGTGCTGCACGGCTACCAGGCCGAGCGGCTGACGTCGTTCCTCTACCCGTCCGAGGTCGCGGGCACGGCGGGCTACCAGCAGAACCAGTCGCGCATCGCGATCGGCTCGGGGCAGAAGACCGGCCGCGGCGACCGCGCGACGCAGGGCCCGCTGAACTTCCTTCCCGAGGAGCGCACCGACTTCATCTTCGCGGTCGTCGGCGAACGCTGGGGGTTCGCGGGTGCGGGCCTCGTCCTCTCGCTGTACGCGCTGCTCATCTGGCGCGGCCTACGGATTCTCACCGTGTCCAAGAACCTCTACGGCGCGCTCATCGCCGGAGGCATCGTGGCCATGCTCCTGTTTCAGGTCTTCATCAACGTCGGCA
>JAXDFS010000002.1:0-20678 GCA_034665465.1 Solirubrobacteraceae bacterium | reverse complement strand
CGAGCAGGTCCTGGCGGGTCGGGAAGTGGCGGTAGAGCGTGCCGATGCCGACCTGCGCCCTGCGCGCGATGTCCTCCAGCGACGCCGCGGTGTCGTTCTCGGCGAAGGCATCGCGGGCGGCGTGGACGAGCTTGTCGTAGTTGCGCCGCGCGTCGGCGCGCTTGGGGCGCTCGGCGAGCGCAGGCACATCGATCTTGGCAGTCGTCATGACGGGTTCGGTCGGATCGCTTGACAAAACGGAGGGAGCCTCCGTATCGTTAGAAACGGAGGATGCCTCCAGATAGTTCGGAGGATGCCTCCACTTTAGCGCCTGCCCCGCCGTTCTCCAAGAAGGTTCTCGATTTCATGACTTCCCTCCTCACCCGTCCGTCCCTGTCGTCGCGTGCTGCGCGCCCTGCGCCGGGAGCCCCGGCGAACCCCGCGATCGTGCTCGCGATCATCCTCGCCTGCTACCTGATGATCATCCTCGACGTCTCGATCGTCATCACATCACTGCCGAAGATCGAGCACGGCCTGGGGTTCTCGCCCACCGGCCTCTCATGGGTCCAGAACGCCTACTCGCTGACCTTTGGCGGCCTGCTGCTGCTCGGCGCTCGCGCCGGCGACATCCTCGGCCGCCGCCGCGTCTTCATGGCCGGCATCGGGCTCTTCACGTTCGCGTCGCTCATGGGCGGGCTGGCGCAGTCGCCGGGCTGGCTGCTCGCCGCGCGCGCCGTGCAGGGGATCGGCGCCGCGATCGCGGCACCCGCGACGCTGGCCCTGCTGACCACCACCTTTCGCGAAGGGCCCGAGCGCACCCGCGCGATCGCCGCCTACAGCGCCGTCGCAGGTGCCGGCGGCAGCGTCGGCCTCGTCGTCGGCGGCATGCTGACCGACTGGATCTCCTGGCGCTGGGGCCTGTTCATCAACGTGCCGATCGGCATCGCGCTGATCTGGCTGGCGCCGCGCCACCTGCCCGAGACCGCGCGCAGCACGGGGCGCTTCGACCTCGCGGGTGCCGCGACGTCGACCCTCGGCATGACCGCGCTCGTGTACGGCTTCGTGCGCGCCGCGTCGGACGGCTGGGGCGAGCGCGGCACGATCGCGTGCTTCGTCTCGAGCGTGGCGCTGCTGGCCGCCTTCGTCGTGACGGAGTCGCGCGCGCAGCAGCCGATCACGCCGCTGCGGCTGTTCGCCAGCCGGGAGCGCTCGGGCGCGTACGGCGCGCGGATCCTCGTGGTCGGCGGCATGTTCTCGATGTTCTTCTTCCTGACCCAGTTCCTGCAGGGCGTGCTCGGCTTCAGCGCCCTGCGGGCTGGGATGGCGTTCCTGCCGATGACGCTCGCGCTGTTCGCGATGGTGCGCGTGGTCCCGCGGATCGCGCCGCGGATCGGCGCCATCCGGCTGCTGACCGGCGGCCTCACGCTCGCGCTGGCCGGCATGGCGTGGCTGAGCCAGATCTCCGACGCGACCGCCTTCTTTCCCCACATCGCCGGTGCGCTGATGCTGCTCGGCGTCGGCATGGGGGTCGCCTTCGTCCCGCTAACGGCCGCCGGGATCGCCGGTGTCGCGCCGGCCGACGCGGGCGCCGCGTCGGGCCTGGTCAACGTCGCCCATCAGCTCGGCGGCTCGCTCGGCCTCGGCATCCTCGTCACGGTGTTCGCCTCCGCGAGCCGCGCGGCCGAGCAGCACCCGCTCGCCGGCGCGACGCCGCAGGCGCAGGCCGCGCACGAGCTCGCCCACGCGGTCGCGATGTCGCTGACCGGCTCGGCCGTGCTGCTGACCCTGGCGCTGGCGGTGGTGGTCCTCGTGATGCGCCCGCCCGCGGCGGCGGTGACCGCCGCCGGCGTGACGGGCGGCTGGGCGCGCCGGCTCGCGCGCGGGCGCCAGGC
This sequence comes from Solirubrobacteraceae bacterium, assembly GCA_034665465.1. Taxonomy (GTDB): domain Bacteria; phylum Actinomycetota; class Thermoleophilia; order Solirubrobacterales; family Solirubrobacteraceae; genus CADCVQ01. The sequence goes on along the minus strand of JAXDFS010000002.1, from coordinate 18,807 downwards.
GTCCTAGGACCGCAGTCCCTGCCGCCGGCGCGCCCCGAGCGTGATCCGAGTCAGGTACCTGTCCCGAGGTCGGCACGGGCGCGCCCGCGGCGACGGTTCGAAGTTGGCTGTCGGGCCGTGGGCCGTCGATCATGCAGGCATGCCCCGACGCCTGCTCGCGCCGATCGTCGTCGCGCTCTGCGCGCTCGCGGTGTGGGTGGTGTCCCCGGCGGCCGGCGGCGCCACGAGCCCCAAGCGCGAGGCCGCGGTCGCCTGGGCGGTCGCGCAGGCAGGAACCCACGAGCGCGGCACCTCCAACTGCTCGCCGAAGATCGACCGCTGGGAGCGCGACATGGGGCTGAAGCCCTGCGAGGTCTGGTGCGGCGCCTTCGTGCACGAGGCGTTCCTGCGGGCGGGGGTGCGCCTGTCGGCGCGCCTGATCGACCCCGACCGCTCCTTCGCCGACGCGATCGCGGGACGGCGCGGGCTCAAGCAGATCGCGCCGACGCAGGTCCGTCGCGGGGACCTCTTGTTCTATGCCTTCAGGCCCGGGCTGCGCGCGTCGCACCTCGCGATCGCGCGCGGGCGCCCGAGCAACGGCTCCGTGGACACCGTCGAGGGCAACGTGGGCAACGCGGTGCGCCTGCAGCGCCGCGGCCTGCGCTACGCGGTGCTCGCCGCGCGCGTCGTCGCGGCCGGCTGAGACGTGGCGTGGAGGAAAACAGCAGGTTCACGGGCGCATGTGCACATAGTTCCTGACGCGGATTGAGCGCCGGGCCGGGCGGGCATAGGCTCAGGACACAGCCCACCGGAGGCTCGGCGCGCTCGCCGGGCATGGGGAACTCGCGGTGGCGAGGCCGGGGACGCGGCCCGGCCACATGCAGGGGAGGCGTGGGACGCGCCGACCCGCGTGCCGTCCGGCGCCGCTGGACATTTCGGCATCCTGCCCGGCCGGGCTCAGCCGCGTGCCCCGATCGACCGATAGGGGGAGCATGAGCCACCAGGGTCAGCAGCTCTCCGTGCCCGAGGATCGCGCCGGACACATCGAGCAGGTGCTGCTCGGCCTCGCTGACGGCAGCTACGTCCTCAGCACGCCGGAGGGCGCGGTCGCCGAGTGCGGGGCCGGCGTCGTCGCGCTGCTCGGGGTGCCCGCCGACAAGCTCGCGGGCCGCCCGGCCGCGGATGCGCTCGTGGCCGGTGCCGATCCCGGCACCCGCGCGGCCTTCGTCCAGCTCCTGCGCACCGGCGGCGCCGGCGCCGGGGACCGGATCTTTCAGACCACGACCGCCGATGGCGCCCAGCGGTCGCTGCAGTTCGTCGTCGTCGCGGTCCCGCTCGCGCTGGGGTGGGAGTTCACCTCCCTGCTGGGCGAGCTCGGCTCGCGCGACGCCGGCACCTGGCAGGTGGAGGCGCTGCGCCTGCGCCACGGTCGCGCCCTGGAGGCGATCGAGGGCGTCTGCATGCACGGCGCGCAGCCCGATCCCGGCGTGCGCCTCGCCGGCGTCCTGGTCGTCGTGCGCGACGTCGACGCCCCCGAGCTCACGCGCGAGGACGTCGGACGCCGGATGGCCGAGCAGCGCGAGGCCGCCCGCGCGGCCGCAGCGGATGCCGCCCGCCGCGCGGACGCCGCGACCGGCCGCTCGATGCTGGGGTTCGGCTCGCAGGAGCCCGAGGGAGCAGGGCTCGAGGACCTCGTCGAGCGCGCCCGCATCCTGCGCGAGCGCGTGGAGGACGCCGAGCGCGACGCCGCCGCGGCGATCGCCGAGCGCGAGCAGCTGTCGGCGCGCCTTGCGGCCCTCGAGGCCGAGCGCGCCGCCGAGGCCGAGCGCCGCGACGCCGGCGACGCGGGCGCCCGCGCCGAGGCCGAGCGCCTGCACGCCGAGCTGACGACGGCGCATGCCGACTTACAACACGCCCGTTCGGAGAGCTCGCTGCTGCGCGGCGAGCTCTCCGCCACGCGCGGCGAGCTCGAGAGCGCACAGGCCGCGCTGGATGCGGCGCGCCGCGAGCTCGACCTCGCCCGCGGCGAGGAGCTTGCCGGCGCGGTCGCCGAGCGCGAGGCCCTGCGCGACGAGCTCGCGTCCGCGCGGCACGAGCTCGAGACCGCCCGCGCCCAGCTCGACGGTACGCGCGACGAGCTCGAGGACACGCGCACGCAGCTGGAGTCGACGCTCGCCGCCGCCGAGGGCGCGCGCGCCGAGCGCGAGCAGGCCCGCATCCGTGCCGCCCAGCTGCTCGCCGAGGCCGAGAGCGCGCGCGCGGCGGCCGAGGCGATCCGCGCCGAGTTCGCCTTCGACGATCCGCGCACGCCGGCACAGGTCGCGTCGCCCGCGGACGCCGGGCGCGAGGCGCCCGCTGCCGCCGCCAGATCGGGCACGGCGCTCGAGCTCCCGGCCTGCGCGCCCGGCGAGGCGGTCGCGCTGATCGGCCTCGACGGGACCTTCAAGCGCCTCGACGACGCCTTCTGCTCGCTGCTGGGCTACCGCGAGGAGGACCTGCGCGTCGCCGGCTGGCCCTCGGTCATCGACCGCGAGAATTTCGTGCCGCATCGCGAGATCGCACGCGCTCTGCGTGCCGGCGAGATCCACAGCGCGCCGGTCGAGACCGTCTACATGCACGCCCAGGGACTGCTCGTCCCGGTCGCCGGCGAGGTGTCGATGCACCGCCCCGCCGGTGGTGGCGAGGCGACGCACTACCTCTTCCGCGCCGACGTGCGGCGCACGTCGGGCGCCTGAGCGCGGTTACGCGGCCGGCGCCCTCGTGCCGGTGCCGATCGGGCACGAGACGCCGGTGCCGCCGAGCCCGCAGTAGCCGCCCGGGTTCTTGGCGAGGTACTGCTGGTGGTAGTCCTCGGCGTAGTAGAACTCGGGCGCGGGCAGGATCTCGGTGCTGATCTGGCCGCGGCCGGCCGCCGTCAGCGCCTCCTGGTAGCGATCGCGCGAGGCCTCCGCGGCGGCGAGCTGCTCGGCGGACGTCGCGTAGATGCCGGAGCGGTACTGGGTCCCGACGTCGTTGCCCTGGCGCATCCCCTGCGTCGGGTCGTGGCTCTCCCAGAAGCGCGCGAGCAGGTCGTCGAAGCTGATCTCGGCCGGCCGGAAGACGACGAGGACGACCTCGTTGTGGCCGGTCCTGGCGCTGCAGACCTCGTTGTAGGTCGGGTTCGGCGTGATGCCGGCGGCGTAGCCGACGGCCGTCGTGAAGACGCCCGGCTGGGTCTGCCAGAAGATGCGCTCGGCGCCCCAGAAACAGCCGAGGCCGAAGATGACCTGCTCGGTGTCCTGCGGAAACGGCCCCCGCAGCGGGGCGTCGAGGACGAAGTGGCGCTCGGGCACGGCCATCGGCGTGTCGCGCCCGGGCAGCGCGTCGGCGGGATCGGGCATGGCGGTCTTGTGCTTGCTGAGGAAGTTGAGCATCGGGGCCTCGTCGGGTCGCGGGGTGCACGGTCCAAACTAGCGCGGAGGCGTTACAGGACCCTCACGTCCTGGCGCACTACCCTGCGCCGATGAGCGACGCCGCGCCCGACGCGCCCGAGCGCAGGCCCGACGTCGGGATCCGCACGCTGCTCGGCGGCGACGGCATCCGCGGGGTGGGGATGCTGCTGGTGTTCTTCACGCACCTGTTCCTGCTCGCCGACCCGGGACAGCACAACATGCTCGTCTACGGCTGGGCGGCGCCGGTCCTCGGCCACATCGACCTCGGCCTCGCCGCCTTCTTCGTGCTGTCCGGGTACCTCATCTCGCGCCCGTTCGCGCGCGCGTACGTCGCCGGGACGCGACGCCCGCCGCTGGGCGACTACGTGCGCAACCGCGTGCTGCGCGTCGTGCCCGCCTTCTACGTCTTCACCGTGCTCGTGCTGCTGCTCTTCGGCCTCGACGGCGACCTGCGAAACCTGCCGCACGCCGACACGAGCGCCTGGTGGCAGATCCTCGGGCAGTTCCTCTTCGTCCAGGCGCAGACCGGCGGCAACGCGGCCGTGCCGATCGGGCCGGCGTGGTCGATCGGCGCCGAGGTCGGCTTCTACGTCCTCATCCCGCTGTCGGCGCTCGTCGCCTACCGCGTCGCCGCGCGCGTCGAGGGCCAGGGGCGGCGAGCGGCGCTGGCGATCGCTGCGATCGCGGTCGTGACCTTCGTGAGCATCGCGCTGCGCGCCCACGACAGGTTCACGTTCGCGTGGCTGACGAGCCCGCCGGCCATCATGTACGTCTTCATGCCCGGCGTGGCGGTCGCGATCGTCGAGCCCCTGCTCGCCGGGCGCCTGCGCGCCGACGCGCGATTGGCGAGGCGGATCGCCTGGGCGGCGTTTGCCGCCTCGGCCCTGGCGGCGGTCGTCTACTCGGCCACCGACTACGACCCCGAGCAGACGCCGATCCACCACGTGCTGGGCCAGCGCGCGCTGCTCGCGGCGCTGTGCACCGGCGCGCTGATCTTCGGCATGGTCGTGCTGCAGCTCGGGACCGAGCGTGCCCCGCGCCTGTTCGCCAACCGGCTCATGCTCTGGATGGGCGCGCGCTCCTACTCGTTCTACCTCGCGCACATCGCGGTGCTGCTCGAGATCGAGCACGTGCTCGGCGGCGAGAGCATCGCCGCGCGGGTGGCGATCATGACGGCGGTCGGCCTGCCCGTGACGACCGCGATCGCGGCCCTCTCCTATCGCTACGTCGAGCGCCCGTTCCTCGAGCGCAAGCGCCGGCCCGTCACGCGCGGCATGGACGGCGGCCCCGCCGGGCCGCCGGTCGGCGCGGACCCGCTGCCCGTCGGCGCGGGCCCGGCGGCGTGAGGGGTCTGGCCCGGAAGGTAGGCTGCCGCGCCATGGCACGGGTCACGCGGCGGGTCGCGTCGGTCGCCGCGGTGATCCTCGCCGCGGTGGCGCTGGGCGCGTGCGGCGGGGGCGGGACCTCGACGAAGGCCAAGAACGCGTACGCCGAGCGCGTCAACGCGGCGCAGACGAAGTTCGCTGCGACGGTGACGACGGTCGCCCAGGACACGGGCCAGAAGAACACGATCAGCCGCCAGCAGCGCACGCTGCGGCGCTTCCACACGGCGATCCAGAGCGTCGTCTCAGACCTCGAGAGCATCGATCCGCCGAGCGAGGTCACCAAGGAGCACGAGCGGCTGACCGCCGTGATGCGCCGCTTCGGCGACGACATCGGTCAGGCCAACGACGCGATCCGCAATCCGACGCCCAGCGCGATCGACCTCGCCAAGCGCCGCCTGGCCGCGGCGACCGAGACCGTCAACGCGCGGGTCAACGCGGCGATCGCGGCGATCAACGTCAAGCTGCGCGGCAAGAAGTAGCGCGACGCGCGTGTCGCCGACCTGGATCTGGATGCAGGTCGGGATCGTCCTGTTCGTCGCGGCGGGGATCGTCATCGCGCTCGTCAAGCTGCTCTGAAGCTGGCGCGCGTCCCCCTATCATTTGCCGCTCCGACAGGTGGGGAGAGAGGCATGTTCAGCTCGATCGTCGTGGGCACCGACGGGTCCGACACCGCCACCCAGGCGGTCCGGCAGGCGATCGAGCTCGCCCGCTCGGTCGGCGCCCGCATCGAGCTCGTCAGCGCGTACGAGCCCGTGACCGACGTGCGCCTGCGCGAGACGATCAGCGTCCCCGAGGACCTGCACTGGATGATCAACCCGCGCGAGGACGTGGAGGCGACGCTCGAGGCGGCGGCCCGCGAGATCCGCGCAGCCGGGGTGCAGGTCGAGGTCTTCGCCCGTCAGGGCGACCCGGCGGACGCGATCCTCGACGTCGCCGAGGAGCGCGGCAGCGATCTCATCGTCGTAGGCAACAAGGGCATGACCGGCGCCAAGCGCTTCCTGCTGGGGTCGGTGCCCAACAAGGTCTCCCACCACGCGCCGTGCTCGGTGCTGATCATCCGGACGGCGTAGCAGCGGGCAGCGGCGCGGTGGCGGCCGTCGCGTCGACGATGCCGGCGCCGTAGAAGCTGTCGCGGCCCGGCGCGCCGAGATCGCGCGCGGTGCGCTCGAGGTGCTGCTCGATCGCGGCCGGCGTGGGATGCGGGCCCAGGACGCCCGAGGCGATGACGAGGGCGGCGATGCCCGCCACGTGCGGGGCGGCCGTCGACGTGCCGCGAAAACGGGGCAGGATCTCGAAGCGCTTGGGGGTGCCCGTCGAGAAGCTCACGCCCGAGATGTCGCGGCCGGCCGGCGCGCCCGGCTGGCAGTTGGGGTCGCCGAGCAGGTCGGCATCAGAGCCGCCGCCGGGCGCCACGACGTCGACCCCGGGACCGTGGTTGGAGTAGCTGCCGAGGCACCCGTGCTCGGTCGTGCCGCCGACGTTCAGCGCGAGCGTGTCGAAGCGGCTGCCCGGCACGCGGGGATCGAAGCTGTTGCCGGCCGCCGCGACGACGAGCACTCCGGCGGCGCGGGCTTCGCCGAGCGCGGCGCGGACGCTGCGCGAGGCGGTGACGCTGCGCGGGACCGGCGGTGCGGGAGGCGCGTCGTAGAGCTCCAGCGACAGGTTGATGATGTCGGCGCCATGGGTCACCGCGTAGCGGATCCCGCGAGCGATCGTGCTCGGGTAGCCGCGGCCCTCGAAGTCGAGCACCCGCAGCGGCATGATGCGCGCGTGGTAGGCGACGCCGACGGTGCCGAAGGCGTTGTTCGCGCGCGCGGCGATCGTGCTCGCGACGAAGGTGCCGTGGCCGAACTCGTCGTTGGGGTAGGGGTCGTCGTCGACGAAGTCGCGGCCCTTGACGAAGGTGGTCGTCGCGAGATCCGGCGAGCGCCTGTAGGGACCCCGGTCGGCGTAGGCGACGCCGCTGTCGAGGACCGCGACCGTCACGCCCCTGCCGCCGCTGCCGCCCAGGCTCGTGGCCTGCGACCAGGCCTGCGGCGCGTTGATGCCGAAGGGGCCGTCGAGCTCCCACTGCACCGCCGCCCAGCCGCCGGCGGGGCCGCCCGCGGTGGCCACCCCGGTGTCGTTGGGGACGTACGCCGCCCGCGCGAGCAGCCGCGCGCCGGCGGCGGGGGCGAGCATGAGGGTGAGCGCGAGCGCCCCCACGCCCGCAGCGACGATGGCGCTGAGGCGCGGCAGAGAGGAATGGGGGTGCGACAAGGCGGTTGCGTGCGCTGCGGGGCGGGAGAATCGAAAACGGAGCTCTCCCCTGTTCACAAGATACGGACGGCGCGGTGACGCTGCGATAGTCACCCGGCCGATGACCGCGCCGTTCTTTCCACGCGACGAGTACTTCATGCGGCTCGCCATCCGCGAGGCCCAGGCCGCGCTCGACCACGAGGACGTCCCGATCGGCGCCGTGGTCGTGCGCGAGGGCGAGGTCATCGGAGCGGGTCACAACGAGCGCGAGCTGCGCCAGGACCCGACCGCGCACGCCGAGGTGATCGCGCTGCGGGAGGCCAGCCGCGCGCTGGGCTCCTGGCGCGTCCTGGACGCCGTCCTCTACGTGACGCTCGAGCCGTGCGCCATGTGCGCGGGCGCGATCGTCCTCGCGCGCGTGCCACGCGTCGTCTACGGCACGACCGATCCCAAGGCCGGCGCCGCGGGCTCCGTGCTCGACGTGCTCGCCCAGCCGCGCCTGAACCACCGCCCGGCCGTCGCCGGCGGCCTGCTGGCGGCCGAGTGCGCGCAGCTGCTGACCGACTTCTTCGGCTCGCGCCGCTAGATCCTGCGGGCCGGGCCGGCTTCCCGCCCGCGCGCCCGATCTCCTATCCTCGTCGGCGCGCCGTCACGCGCTCGGAGGGGTGCGAGAGTGGTTGAATCGGGCGGTCTCGAAAACCGTTGTAGGGGCAACCCCCCTACCGAGGGTTCGAATCCCTCCCCCTCCGCCATTTTGCTTTTATGCGAACCCTGGCCCAGCGAAAAGCGGGCTGGGGTTCGCTTCGTTCCGGCCGCGTCGCCGAGGACAAGGTCCGCGGGCGGGCTGTCCGGGCGGCCGCTCCCGATGATCTCGTCGGCGAACTGGCGCAGGACGACGTAGGTCTCCTCGCGCTGTGGCTCGATCGTGGGCCCACCGCCGTCGTCCTCGATCAAGAAGTCATCGAAGATCGCGAGACTGAGCAGGCGCGCTCGTGTTCGAGCAGTTGGTCGTACCTGATGGACGTGCCGTCAATAAGCCGCAGGGCTTCGTCGAAGGCCTGCATGACGTCATCGACCTGGACGAGCGACGTCGGTCTGCTCGCGCTTGATGTGCGCCTGTTCTTGCTGGTGACCTCGATCTAGACGCCGTCGCGGTAGTAGAGCTGCAGAAAACTGCTCAATCCCGGGAACGGTTCCCGACATTTCTCGCGCTGGCGCTTCCTCTGTTCAGTTGCGGCTACGGTCGACGCCCACCGTAAACTTCATCCGTGTCCGCCGGAACAGAAGCGCTTGCCAGCGCGTACGCGAAGCTGCGCTGGGCCGAGAGTCGCCACGACGAGATGCAGCGCACGTTTGCTGCCTTCGCCCTCGGGGACGAGCCGGACGCGCGCCCGTACGGCATCCAGTTTCACGCCTTCGCCAAGCCAGCCGGGCTGATCGTCGCCACGTTCATCATTGAGAAGCCGATGCCGGAGGAAATCAGCCTCTTGGCTGCCGACCTCGTACACAGCACGCGCGTGGCGCTCGACCATACGCTGGCCCGGCTCAAGGACCGCTTTGGCGGCAATGCGGGCCGTGGTTCGTTCCAATATGCGGCACCGAGGACGATTGGAACGAGCGCGTCGAGGATGTCCGTCGCGGCTGCGGCCCGCTCCAGGGTCTCGACCAAGCGGCTGTCGACCTTATTCGCGGCGTGCAGCCTATGCACCGCGACGACGCAGGGCACGACCCGCTCATTGTGCTCAACGGACTCGACAATGACGACAAGCACCGCCTGTTGCACACGTCCTACATGTACCCCGGCGCGATCGAGTGTACGGGTATCGACCTCATCCAGATCGTTAAGCCGTCGCGGGTGCTGCAGTCGATGAACTCGTGGACTGCTGGACATCCGCTCGAGCATGGAACGGCGCTGGCGAGGTTCATGGTCCGCAACCCCGAGGAAGGCATCCTGCGGGCCCGACCCGACGCGCAGGTCGGCTTCGCCATCGGAGACCTGGGCGCAGGTCGGACGCAGTTCACCGACATGATCGAGCGCGTGCGCCGGATCGTCGACGAGGCCGCTGCTTGCATGTACGGGAAGGGCTGATTGGGGCATGTGCCGGCGGCTTCATCGCCGTCGGGCACACCAGGATGGCCGACCCTTCCGGTGGCGGCAGCCCGCGAAACGGTGCACGTCAGCTAGTGCTAGTCGGATTTCTTGGGCGGTGGCGGGGGCGGCGGGGGCGTGGGAGGAGGCGGAGGTGGGGGCTTGGTCGCCTTGATCGCCGCCTCGATGAGCGCACGATCCTCATCTGAGGAGGGGCTAGCCATTCTTCCGCGGAGGTGGTGGAGCTGGAGGCGGCACCGGGGCTGGAGGCGGAGGCGGATGCGTCGGCCGGGCTTGCCCTTTCTCCTCGCGATCTCCGTCGGACAACACGCTAATCAGTCTTCTTCGGCGGGGGCGGCGCCGGGGGCGGAGGTGGCGTCTTCGGAGCCGTGTTCTTCGGTGCGGGCTGCCCCGCCTTTTTGCCGGGGAGTCCCAACGGACGCGGCGACGACGGGCGTTGGGGACGGTTGGTCATCGTCGAAAGCATAGAACTCCACGGAGACAGCGTCGTCGACATTGACCCACGCTCCCCGACCGAACGGATGGCGCGGACCGAACCACGGGCCACCCACCTCACCGTTCTCCTCGTCTTCCTTTACAACCCGCTCTCGGAAGATCTGCTCGAGGTAGAGCGCGAGACCATCCTTCGCATAAGAGGCGAACGATTCCTCCCCGTAGTAGCCCCACACCGAGTTGCCATCGGCGTAAATCACTCGCACGTAGGTTTTCGAGCCTTTGCGGAACCAGTAGTCCCATGCGGTCGGGCGCTGATGGCGCTCGTTAAACAGGGGTAGCTTGCTCAGCACCCAGTTGTTCGCGCCGGACTCTTGCCAGATCAACGTCGCGGCCCAGACGGCGGCTGCTGGTCCGAGAAGGGCGAGTGCGCCTCGCCAGACCAGTTCGGCGGGCGCGCCCTTATGGGCGTCGAACAACGCCTCGATGAACATACGGTTGACGCCGAAGTAGAGCGCGACGCCGGCCAGCAGCAGGTAGCACCAAAGGCTGTAGTACACGGCTCGGAGGAGCCGGTCGAATGGTGTCGGATCGTCGGCGCTCTTGAAGGTTCGCTCCTGCAGCAGAACAGTAACGAAGCCGGGCAGCACAAAAGCAACGAGCAGCACGACCGCAGTGCCGGTAGCGGGAGCCCCCACCGCATCATCATCCTCGTGTCGTCGGACTCCACGCGGGCGCCGCGCCCGCTCGAGGGTTTCGCGAGCCGAGCGACCGGGTGCATGATCGCCGATCAGTCCTCAATCCAGGCGTTCAGCCTCAAACGCCGTCGCCGCGTGGCGCCGGGCCTCCCTCCGAACCGGATCCAGTAGTCAATCGATCAGGGCCTCCACGGTAGGTCGAGGATTCGCAGGTCGTCCTTCGCCGCCCGTTCGCCGCAAACCGGCGGCCGGCGCTCGCCGACCCGGCCCGCGGGTGCCGGCGCCTGCGCTACAACTGCGCGCGTGCCCAGCGGTCGACGACGAGGTCGCACGCGCGCGCCGGCCGCGATCGCCGCCGCGGTGGCCGCCGGGCTGCTGCTGGCGCTGTTCGCAGAGCTCACCTTCGCGGGCCCGTCGCCGCAGCGCACCGTGCGCGTGCGACTGGCGCAGGCGGGCAACCCGAACGGGAGCAGCTCGCAGCCGGCGTTGTCGGCCGACGGGCGCTTCGTGGCGTTCGCGTCCTCGGCGACCAACCTCGGCGCGCAGGAGGACGGCAACGGCCCGCTGCGCGACGTGTTCGTCTTCGATCAGGGCAGCGGCGCGGTGCGCCTGGTCTCCGCCGGTCCGGCGGGCGAGCCCGCGGACGGGTCGTCGAGCCGCCCCGTGCTCAGCGCCGACGGCAGCCGGCTGGCGTTCGCCTCGCGCGCCACGAACCTCGTGCCCGGCGACGCCAACGGCTTCGCGGACGTGTTCGTCGCCGGCCCGGAGGCCGGGCTCGTCCGCGCGAGCGTCGCGGCGGACGGCGGCGAGGCCGACGGCGCCTCCGGCGAGCCGGACCTCTCCGCGGACGGCACGCTGCTCGCCTTCACCTCCAGCGCCGACAACCTCGTCGCCGGCGACGCCGACGGCCACGACGACGTGTTCGTAACGGATCTGGGCACCGGCGTCGTGACGCTCGTCAGCGCGCCGCGCGGGGAGGACCCGTCCGACGGCGACTCCTCGGCGCCCGCCATCAGCCCCGACGGGCGCTTCGTGAGCTTCTCCTCGAGCGCGACGAACCTCGTCGCCGGCGATTCGGACGCACAGCCGGACGTGTTCCTGCGCGACCTGCAGACCGGGCGCACCGAGCTCGTCAGCGCGGCGCCCGGGGGAGGGGGACAGAATCGGGCGCCGGCGGACGGGCGCGCGCAGGTCTCCGACGTCAGCCGCAACGGGCGCTTCGTCGTCTTCGAGTCCGATGCCTCGAACCTCGTGGCGCGCGACCGCAATCGGGCCACCGACGTCTTCGTCCGCGATCGCGTCGCCAAGCGCACGCGCCGCGTGAGCCTGAGCACGACCAACGAGGAGGGGCGCGGCGCGTCGTTTCTGCCGTCGATCACGCCCGACGGCCGCTTCGTCGCGTTCGAGTCGCGCGCCGACGACCTCGTGCCGGAGAACGCCCGCGGGCTGGACGTGTTCGTGCGCGAGATCGATCGCAACACGACGGTCCTTGCGGACGTCGGCGCGCGCGGGCGCGTGCGCGGCCGCGAGCTCACCGAGCCGCGCCCGGACCGCCCTGCCATGAGCGCCGACGCGGCGACGGTCGCCTTCGTGTCCTCGGCCGCCGACCTCGTCCGCGGCGACACGAACCGCGTCGCCGACGTGTTCCTGCGCCGGCTGCGGCCGGCGGCGAGCGCGACGGCCCGGCGCCGCGCGGGGCTGCTGGGCGGGCGCCTGGTGATCGTGTTCGGCTCGACCGACCGCTCGGCGGGCCCGTTGCAGTGCCGCCTGGACGGCGGGCCGCCGACGCTCTGCCCGCTGGGCGGGCTGCTGCTGCCGCGGCTGCACAGCGGGCGCCACGTCCTGACGGCACTTGCGGGCGCGCCGGGCGCCTTCTACGCTCCGAGGCCGATCGTCATTCGCGTGAGCGTGCGTAAGGGGCGACCGCCGGAGGTGCGGGTGCACAACCCCGCCGACGACGCGTGACGCATGGCTTTTGCGGGTACAGACAATCAGCTTTCGGTCACGTAGGGCGAGGGGGATCACATGGCGCTCGCAGGGAGAGGTTCCATCGCAACGGGTGCGACGGTGGTCGCGACCGGGCTGCTCATCGCCCTTCCGTCGTTCTCCAGCGGCGCGACGGTCAAGCCGAAGCTGCGCTCCTTCGCGCCGGCGACGACGCGCCAGGTCCAGGCAGCCGATCCCACCACCCAGCCGCCGCTGCACGGCACCAACCCGCACGGGCAGGGCACGGTCGCGACGGTCGACCTCAACCCGAGCGCGACGCGCCCGTTCTCGGCGGACCCGACCGGCTCGACCGACAGTGAGGACGTCGTCGTCGGCCGCTCGCGCGGCGAGCAGCGCGCCGACGGCACCTACCACGGTCACATCACGGTCGCGGCGCTGTTCGGCAACGAGATCATCGCGGGCGCCGACACGGCTCCCGGCCAGCAGGTCCACTCGGGGATCGCCCAGGATCTGCTCACCAACCTCTGCAACGGCACCGGGATCTGCCTCGGCGCCGTGCACGTCGACTCGGTCACGAACAACAGCGGCTCGATCAACCACCTGACGGTCGCCAGCGCGGCGATCGGCAACGCGCAGCTGCCCGCGCTGCGCATCGGCGCCGCCGAGTCCGACGGCAACATCGCCGCCGACGCCAACTGCCAGGCCTCCCACGGCGCCAGCCAGGTGCTCGACGTCCTCGCCGGCGGCCAGGTGGCCGCCTCGGCTGCGACGTCGACGAGCGACGCGCGAGCCTGCCGCAACCAGGGCCCGACGCAGACGAACGCCTCGCGCGTCGTCACGCTCGGCCAGAACGGGCTGCCGGTCCCGGCGGCCGGCTGCGACAACGGGACGGCGGATGTCAAGACGGGGCTGCCCGCGCTGCTGCCGATCGTCTGCAACGCAGACGACTCCTCGGCCACGGGCGGCGTCCAGGCGAGCGCTCCCTACGGCGTGCGCGACGCCCTCGACGTGTACGTGCTGGCGGTCGGCCAGGCGGCGGCGGCGAAGCTCTCGACCTCCTCCTCGGAGTCTCAGGCCGTCGCGCCCGCGGCCGCCCCCGCGGTCGTGCCGCCGGCCAACAACCCCGGCAATGCGAACAACCCGGCGGCAGGCAACGCCAACAACCCCGCGGCCGGCAACCAGAACGCCAACGACAACGCGGGCAACGCGGGTGCCGGAAACAACGGCGCAGCCAACAACGGCAACGGCAACGGCAACAACGGCAACAACGGCAATGGCAACGGAGGCAACGGCGCCCCGCAGTGCTCCGACGGCGTCGACAACGACGGCGACGGCGTCATCGACCGGGCCGACCCCGGCTGTCACACCGACGGCAACGCCAACAACGCCGCCACGTTCAACCCCAACGACGACTCCGAGGCCAACGGCGCGGCCAGCCTGAGCAGCCGTGGCCAGCTGCCGTTCACGGGCACCGACGTCGTCGGGCTCGGCCTCGCAGGGGCGCTCCTGCTGGCTGCGGGCCTCGCGCTGCGCGGGCCCTCGCGGCGCCGCGAGTTCGGCTCCTGATCACATCCACGCGCGCGCCGGCCGGAGCACCCGCGAGACCGTGGGTGCCCCGGCCGCCGCTGCGAGCCTCGCGTCAGCGCGGCCGGCTGTACGTGACCGCGGTCAGCAGCGTGCGCAGCTCGAGCAGATGAGCGGTGCTGGGCGCGGGCACGGTGAAGACCTGGGCGCTGTAGGTCCGCCAGCGGCTGGACGCAGCCATCGAGAGGATGCGGATGCGCTGCCCCCGGGGCGTGCGCCCCAGCAGCTCGGTGACGATCGTGGGGGCGCCGCCGACCTGCGTGCGCCGGCGCGAGAGCTCGCGCGCCTTGAAGAGCCGGGCCAGCTGCACGCGGTCGGTGCGGCGGACCTTGCGGCCGTCGCCGGGGCCCCCGGCCACCGACAGCGCAACCGACACGCTGCGGTCGGCGCTCGCGGCGTTCAGCACACCGCGGCGGATGGAGGTCCGCCAGCCCTTGGGCACGCCAAGCGTCAGGCCGAAGCGCGGATAGACACTCACATCGACCGATGCGCGGGCCTGTCGCTGGGCCGGCGCCGTCGTGGACTTCCGGGGCGCCGGGCCGGAGCCGTCGTCGTGAAAGAGGACCCAGCCGATCAGCACCCCGGCGACCAGGACCCCGGCGAAGGGGATCGCGCCGCGCGGCAGGCGGCGGCGCAGGCGGGGGCGCCGGCGGCCGCGCCCAGCGGGGGCCTCGTTGTCGGGTTCGCCCGGCACGCTGCCGATCGTAGACGCGCAAGCGACGCACGCGCGGCGCTCCTCTGCGACGCTCGATCGGTGGGCGCACCGCGGCCATCTCGGCTTCCTCGCGCTGCGCGGGCCTGCGCCGTGCTGCTGGCGTTCTCGCTGCTGCTGGCGACGGCCGCCGAGGCGGCAGGCGGCGGCTGGTCGCCGGCGGGCCGGCTGCGCATCAGCCGCGAGTTTCAGACCGCGACGACGCTGTCCGACGGCCGGGTCCTGATGGCCGGTGGCTTCAGCTTCTCCGGGATCCAGGCATCCGCCGAGCTGTTCGACCCGGTGGCGGGTGTCTGGCACTCGGCCTTCCCGATGAGCTCCGCGCGCTTCGCGCACACCGCGACGCTGCTGCCCGACGGCCGGGTGCTCGTCGCCGGCGGGGCGAACCTCGAGGATGGAAACGTGGCGCCGGCCGAGGTCTTCGATCCGGCCACCGCTGCGTGGCAGCCCGCGGGCCGCCTGCGCCGCGCGCGTTCGAACCACACCGCGTCGCTGCTGGCCGACGGCCGGGTGCTCGTCGCCGGCGGCCTCGCTCGCCATCACGCCGAGCTGCGCAGCGCCGAGGTCTACGACCCGCAGACCAACGCCTGGAGGGCCGCCGCGAGCATGCGCGCGCCGCGCTTTCACCACACGGCGACGACGCTGCCCGACGGCCGCGTGCTCGTCGCGGGCGGCGATCGAGGCGAGGACGACTTCCTGCGCTCGGCGGAGATCTACGACCCGCAGGCCAACCGCTGGACCCAGGCGGCGAACATGCGCGTCGCGCGCGCGAACCACACCGCGACGCTGCTCGCCGACGGACGGGTGCTCGTGGCCGGCGGCGGCGACCGCGCCCCCGGGTTCACCCGCAGCGCCGAGATCTACGACCCCGCCGCCAACCGCTGGCGCGACGCCGGCGCCATGAGCGCCGAGCGCGCGTTCGCGGTGGCGTCGCTGCTGCCGGGCGGGGAGGTGCTCGTCGCCGGCGGATTCGCCGATTCCGGGACACTGCGCGGCGCGGAGCTCTTCGACGCCGCCAGCGGGCGCTGGCGCGCCACCGGAGCGCTGCGCGCAGCCCGTGGACATGCGGCGATCGCGCTCGCCGGAAGCGGCGTGCTGGTCGCCGGCGGGGGTCGTGTCTCCGGGCGGATCTTGCCAAGCGCAGAGCTCTACACCCCCGGTTGAGCGAAGCCGGGCGGCCCGCCGGCGGGGCGCTTGCGCGACGCTCGCTACGCTGGAGGGGTCGCGGGGTTCTCAGGCGTCTCTCTGCCTCCCGTGCAGAATCTCTGCTCAGAGGGACGTGATCGGAGGCTGGCCATGGCCAGCACCATGCACGACCGACCGACCGGAGGCAGCCTCACCGCCGCGATCTCCAACGCCGTCGTCCGGATCACGGCCGAGTACACCGGGCGAGGGCCGACGAAGGCGCGCACGTCGTTCCGCGACGACGTGATCCTCGTGCTCCTGCAGGAGACGCTGACCAAGGCCGAGCGCAGCCTGCTGGCCGCCGGCGAGGGCGACTTCGTGCTCGAGACGCGGACGCGCTTTCAGAGGACGATGCGCAACGACTACGTCGACGCGGTCGAGAAGCTCACCGGGCGCAAGGTCATTGCGTTCATGTCGGCCAACCACCTGCAGCCCGACATGGGGGCCGAGATGTTCGTGCTCGAGCCCGTCGCCGAAGCTGCGACCCCGCTCTCTCCGCAGTTCAGGGTTAGGCCGGAGGACGGGCCCCGCCGTCCGCCGTACTCGGACGGATAGCGGTCCCCGCACCCTGGCAGTTCAGCGCTGAGCGCATCTGATACCCCGGCGACGCGGCGATAAGCGGCCAACTACGACGGCCGGTGCGCGGACGGCCCCGACAGATGGGCAGGCCGGCGCTCCAGCTCGCTGATCCGCTGCCGCGCGCGGACCAGCTCGTATTCGAGCTCGCGGCAGCGCGCGCGCTCGCGCCGAAGCTGCTCTGCGATCCGGCGTACATCGCCCTCCAGATCGCCGATGCCGGCGACCTGCTCGGCGAGCCGCTGGCGCTGGGCGGCCAGGCGCGCCAGCACGGCGGCGGGCTGGGCCTGCCCCGCTGCGACGCCCCGCTCGCCCCGCCCGAGCCCCTGTATGAGCAATCCCGCGCCAACCAGCGACGCGATCGGCACGCGGCGCTGCCCGTCGACGAGCACCGAGTCGAGCGTCCCGCGTTCGATCCTGCGGCGGATCGCCTTCGCGGAAAGCCCGGTGGCACGGGCGCAATCAGTGACGCTGAGCGTCAGGGCGCGTCCCGGGGCGGCGCTCATGCCCCGGGGTTTTCCCCCGAGGGGAAGCGGTTGAACACGGCTTTTTCCTGCGTCGGCGGCTGATACGGGCGCGGTGATCAGGGTAAGCGCCTGCCGCCGACCGGCAACGCGCCACTTCTTGGAGGAACCCGCAGTGCGTCCTTTCATGACCCGGATCCCATGGATCGCAGCCACCCTGGCGGCGCTCCTGTTCGCTGCGACCCCCGCGTTCGCAGACTCAGGCAAGGATGGCGCCGGCGGCGCGTCCGCGCAGCACGGCCAGCAGACCGGCGAAGCAGACGCGACCACGGCAGCGGCCGTGCCGGCCACCGAGGAGGCCTCCGGCGAGGGCGACCAGCACGGCGAGGCCCCGTACACGCCGGCCGCGCCGCAGCAGACGAATTCCGGTGAAGGCGACCATCACGGACAGGGCTCTGGCGACGACCGTGAGCCGGCGCCGGCCTACGCGCCCGCACCGGGCCCGGCGTACGAGCCCCCGATGGCCCACGCCTACGCCCGCGACGATCACGGCGACGACGGGGAGGGCCCCAAGCCGGCCGCCTATCAGCACGCCGTCAAGCCGGTCGTATACGCGCACGCCGACAACCGTCATCACGGACACGGCCCCTCGGTCTATGCGCCCCGCGCGGACGCCCCGGCGGTCTATCAGCACCGCCACGACGACCACGGCGAGGATCATCGGCCCGTCTACACCCACCAGGACGACACGCCCGTCGCGTACCAGCACAAGCACGACGGAGAAGGCGACGACGGGCGCCCCGCGTACCAGCACGACGATCGCGGCGACGGCGACCGCGAGCATGGCGACGAGGACAACGAGCAGGGCGAAGACGGCGAGCAGGGCGACGAGAACGACAACGAGGTCGGTGACGTGCAGAACCCGCCCTATCCGCCGGTGAGTCACCCGCCATACGACAACACGAGCTATCCGGCGCCGCAGCCGCCGGTCTATCCCGTCCTGTGCGGTTATGCCGGCTACCCGCCGTGCCAGGTGCCGCCCCCGGTCGTGCTGCCGCCTCCGGTCGTGCTGCCGCCTCCGGTCGTGCTGCCGCCCCC
Organism: Solirubrobacteraceae bacterium; assembly: GCA_034665465.1. Taxonomy (GTDB): domain Bacteria; phylum Actinomycetota; class Thermoleophilia; order Solirubrobacterales; family Solirubrobacteraceae; genus CADCVQ01. The sequence goes on along the minus strand of JAXDFS010000002.1, from coordinate 968 downwards.
GGTCGTCGTTCCGCCCCCGGTCGTGCCGCTTCCCCCGCCGGTCGTCCCGGTCACGGTCGTCGAGGCGCCTCCGCCGACGTTGATCCCGGCGGTGCTGCAGACGCCGCCGATCGTCCCGCAGATCCCGCCGCCCGTGACGGCGTCCAGCATCGTGCCGATCACGGCCCAGGCCGCCCCGCAGACAGGCGCGGCGCCGGCGGCGACCGCCGGGGCCGCCGCGGCGGCGTCGCCCGCCGGCACGGGGGCGGCCGCCGCCCGGGCAGCCCGGACCGCGAGGTCCGCAGCGGCGGGCAACGTGAACTCGCGGGCGGCGGCTGCCACCGCGCCGGTGACGGCGCCGACCTCCCTGAGCCGCGGTCGCCTGCCGTTCACAGGCTGGAGTCCCGTGCCGCTCGTGGCGCTCGGTCTGCTGCTGCTCGCCTGCGGCGCGGTGCTGCGTCGGCGGGCCGCCCGTGGGTGACAGGGCGGGCCGGTCGCTCCTCCCCTGCCCGCCCTGATGGCGAGCGACCCGATGCCCGACATGGCCCGGCAGGCCTAGCGCTCGGCATCCGCTGGCACGAGAATCGTGGACATGGCCAAGACCGACACCGCTGACATACCGCCCCGCAGGAAGAAGCTCAAGCGCAAGTTCTTCGACAAGGAGATCGCGCGGCTGCAGACCGAGCTCGTCCTCATGCAGGAGTACATGAAGGTCAAGGGACTGAAGGTCGTCGTGGTCTTCGAGGGCCGCGACGCCGCCGGCAAGGGCGGCGTCATCAAGCGCATTTCCGAGCGCACGAGCTCGCGCGTGTGGCGGATCGCGGCCCTGGCGGCGCCGACCGAGCGGGAGCGTACGCAGTGGTACTTCCAGCGCTACGCGGAACACCTTCCGGCCGGCGGCGAGATCGTCTTGTTCGACCGCAGTTGGTACAACCGCGCCGGCGTCGAGCACGTCATGGGATTCTGTGCTCAAGACGAGTACGAGGAGG
>JAXDFS010000001.1:0-3033 GCA_034665465.1 Solirubrobacteraceae bacterium | reverse complement strand
CCATGCCGGCGCAGTCGCCGACGTTGTCGCCGACGTTGTCGGCGATCACGGCCGGGTTGCGCGGGTCGTCCTCGGGGATGCCGGCCTCGACCTTGCCGACGAGGTCGGCGCCGACGTCGGCGCCCTTGGTGAAGATGCCGCCGCCCAGCCGGGCGAAGACGGAGATCAGCGAGCCGCCGAAGCCGAGGCCGATGAGCGCGTCGACGGCCTCCTTCTGGGTCTTGTCGAAGACGGCGGTCAGCAGGCCGTAGTAGCCGGCGACGCCGAGCAGCGCGAGGCCGACGACGAGCATGCCGGTGATCGCGCCGCCGCGGAAGGCGGCGTTCAGCGCCGGCGGGATGCCGCCGCGAGCCGCCTCGGCGACGCGGCAGTTGGCGCGCACCGAGACGTTCATGCCGATGAACCCGGCGGCCGCCGACAGCGCGCCGCCGATGGCGAAGCCGATCGCCACCTCGATCGACTGCACCGGGATCAGGACGACGAAGAGGACGACGCCGACGATGCCGATCGTCGTGTACTGGCGGCGCAGGTACGCCGAGGCGCCCTCCTGGACGGCCTTGGAGATCTCCACCATGCGCTCGTTGCCCGGCGAGAGCGCGAGCAGGGAACGCGTCGTGAGGGCTCCATAGAGGACCGCCAGAGCCGCGCAGAGCAGCGCGACGACAACCCCATGGTTCATCAGGAAATCACTCAACGAAACCGGCCTCCAGAAGTCTTTGGTGTCGAGAACCTACGGATTCACCGACGAGCAAGCATTCGCGGCCCCGCGACCGCCCGAATGCGGCCGCGAGTGTACCGGGAGTCGCGGACGCCGCGCGGTCAGGCGTCGACGACGCGACGGCGCGCTACTGACCCGGAATCCAGAGCCTGCCGCTGGACGACGCCGGCCGGGCCGGGTCGGCCTCCGCCGGCTGCGAGGCCGCGGCGCCCGGGGCGGGTGGCGTGCCGGGCGCGCCCGCAGCGCCGCCGCCGCCGGCCGCGCCGGACTGCGTGTAGGCCAGCTGCAGCTGGGAGAGCGCGTCGCGCACCTGCTTGGCCTCGGCGCCGAGCGTCGGCTCGACGAACGGCAGCAGCGCGCGGGTGGCGTCGATGGCCTGGCCGACCTGGTCGAAGTCGGGCTCCTCGTCGGTGCCGGTCAGGCCGGCCTTGCGGGCGGCGAGGTTCAGCAGGGACACGACGGTCTGGACGAGCACGTCCTCCACGCGGATGCGCGCGAGCTCGGCCTCGTAGGCCTCGCGCAGCTCCTCCTCGCTGAGACCCGTCAGATCCAGGTCGTCCTCGGGTGGCGGCGTCGTCGTCATGCGGGAACCTCCTGGGCATAGGTGGTCATGGTCTCGCGCACGGTCGCAGCGTAGACGTCTCGCAGGTCGGCGCCGGCCGACAGCGCCGAGCGCTGGCGCTGGGCCCCGTTGGGCGCGTCGGGGGCCGGATCGATGCGCAGCTCGTCGCGCACCGGAGCCGTCCAGCTCCACAGGGCCTCGAGCGCGGCGCGGGTGCTGATCTCGGTGCCGCGCCGCAGATCGATCATGCGCCCGTCGAGCCCGTGGCGGACGGCGCGCCACACGTTCTCCTCGATGAGCCGGTGCGGCGCGTGCTCGAACGGCACGCCCTCGTCGCCGTCGCGCAGGGCCTGGCCCACGCAGGCGACGATCAGCGCGGCGAGGTCCTCGGACTCCGCCATCGTCACCTGCGCGTCGCAGATGCGCACCTCGATCGTCCCGTAGGAGGCGTGCGGGCGGATCGACCACCAGACCTGCGTGTACTCGACGATCGAGTTCGTCGCGATCAGCAGGTCGATGTAGTCGCGAAACGCCTGCCAGCTGCCGTAGGGATCGGGGATGCCGCAGCGCGGGAAGGACTTCGTGAACGTCTGGCTGCGCACCGAGTGCAGCAGGGTGTCCTGCCCCTCGAGGAAGGGCGAGCTCGCGCTGGCGGCCAGCAGCACGGGCAGCACGGGGCGCAGCCGGTCGCACGCGCGCACGGCGCGGTCGGCGTCGCGCACGCCGACGTGGACGTGCAGGGAGAACGTGTTGTTGCGCCGCGCGACGTAGCCCAGGCCCTCGACGACCCGGCGGTAGTGCTCGGTGTCGATGTTGCGCTGCTCGCGGTAGTCGGCCCACGGATGGGTGCCCGTCGACCCGAGGGCGATCCCGCGCTCTCCGGCGAGCGCGAACAGGCGGCGGCGATGGTCGCGCTGGCGGGCGCGCGCGTCGTGCAGGTCCTCCCCGCGCCCGGAGACGATCTCGATCTCCGACGAGATGAGCTCCCCGGTGATCGCGGCGGCGAGCACCGGATCGCTGCCTGCGGCCGCGTCGCGCAGCTCCTCGAAGCGCGGGACGAGGTCGAGCGTGTGCGGATCGAGCACCGCGAACTCCTCCTCGAGGCCGACCGTCAGGTCCTGCGAGGCAGCGAAGATCTCCTCGGTGCTGTCGAGATCGATGGGCATGGTCGATGGGGGCGCGGTGCGCTACGTCAGGTAGAAGTACAGCGCGTACAGCAGGTCGACCGCCGGTGACGACGTGTGCACGGTGACCTCCGGCGGCACCTGCAGCAGCGCCTCGGAGTAGTTGAAGATGATCTTCACGCCCGCCTCGACGAGGTCGTCGGCGATCGGCTGTGCGGCCGCGGTCGGCACCGCCAGCACGCCGACGACGATGTCCTCGTCCTCGACCATCGACCTCAGCTCGTCGCTGTGGCGGACCGTGGTCGCCCCGACCGTCTGCCCGATCTTGCGCTTGTCGTTGTCGAAGATCGCGACGACGCGGAAGCCGTGGTCGGCGAAGATGTCCGAGGAGGCGATCGCCAGCCCGAGATGGCCGGCGCCGAAGAGCGCGATGTTGTGCTGGCCGGAGGTGCGCAGGATCTTGCGGATCTGCGACACGAGCGCATCGACGTTGTAGCCCACCCCGCGCTTGCCGAACTTCCCGAAGCCGGAGAAGTCGCGGCGGATCTGCGTCGGGTTGACGTGCGTGTAGTCGCTCAGCTCGCGGGAGGAGATCGTCTCCTTGCCCATCTTCTTGGCCTGCGTGAGGA